>NZ_CP136908.1:0-124877 GCF_033100215.1 Klebsiella sp. w6 | reverse complement strand
CGCTTCCTGCGCTTATGTTGCACGGAAAGAGTGAGCACAGAAGGTCTTGAACTTTTCTGGGCATAATTCTATACTCCCTGCATAGAGCAACACGTTCTATGCAGTTTATGAAGGCCCCGTTAATCTTTTCTGTCCGCCAAGATTGAAGAAGATTATCGGGGTTTTTGCTTTCTGATTCCGGGGTTATACCTCAGCAGAACCAGTTCCCTGCCACTTTAAGGCGTGGCCAACCAGCAATGTCTAAACGATCAGTAATCTAGCACTCATAGCCAACCGGATCAAGAATGTGAATTTTTACACATCATTTCCACGGCGCTCTGCTTCAAGTTTAATCAGTTTTTCAATCATTTGAGCCTGCGTAATTCCTTCCTCCTCAGCAAACTGAGCCAGTTTCTCTTTTAACGGAATCTGAATGAGCGCATGTATGGATTTATGGGTATTACTACGCCTCGCCAGGGAAGCCTTCTGGCGTTCGTTCGCTGATACCGGGTTTCCTTTCCGATATGGACGTTTAGGTTTTTGTGAGGAAGTAATTACGTTTACGACCTGTGACATCTCTGCCTCCTCAAGCATCTGACTGAATACTTGAACAAAGATACTACAGGAACCGTAGGTCGGCGAAGACTAAATTACAAAATGAAAGATATCGTTGTTGGCGCAGCGGTATCTTTCAGGAGATTGAAATGTTGATTTTGAAGAAAAACTTAATATGAGACCGACCAGTCCCTCCCCATCTCCCAGCGGGACTGCCAGTGCTTCAGATAGGTATCAGCCAGTGCAGGGTAATCCCGGATGACCAGGGCATTTTCGGAGTTGCTGTTCGCCGCCGCGCGGGAATAGTTGAACGACCCCGTTTCCACGTTTCGGCCGTCGGTAATGATCACCTTGTCGTGCATGATTTTAAACTGGCTGACGGTTCGTACAGGAATACCGGCATTGGCCAGCAGATTCATCGCCGCCACACCTGCACTCCCTTTCGCGCTGTTGGCTTTCCAGTCAAGTACCACTTTGACATCGATACCCCGCTGTTTCGCCTGGATCAGTGCTCGCGTTACTTCCGGTGAAGTGAAGCTGTAGCCCATCAAGCGAATACTTTGCTGCGCAGTAACGATCGTATTCAGTACCAGCTGCAGCGCCGACCCTTCAGGAGAAAACCCCGCCTGTACAGTTGGCTGAGCCATCACCCCACCGGAAGCGAACAAAGTCACTGCCAGAAAACCAGACAATACTGAGTATTTCATTATTTATTTCCCCTGAGCTTTATTGATTGCCTGCTGAATATTCTCTGCTTCTGTCATCCCGGAAAAGACGGTGGTGTTATCCTCTGTCGCTCCATTGAGCGGCATAATAATTACACCCGGCGTGCCGGTTAAGCCTGTTGTTGTGGCGATCTGATTTATATTCTTCAACGTATTATTGATTGCTTCAATGGTGTGTTGATTAAAATTTATTTTCCCGGATTGTTTTTCAATAATCTCCTGCGTGAGTCTGCCTTCACTCAGCCCGGTACCATAGATATTATTATGGTACGTTAAATAAGCTTCGGCCCCCTTCTCTTTCCAGACCTGCAGACCAGTCTTCGCAGCGAGCAGTGATGCCGGCCAGCGGCTGCCAAAAACTGGCCACTCCATGAAGTAATACCGCACGTTCGTGTTAGCCTTCATGACTTTTTCCAGTTCTGGTGCCAGTCTGCTGCACCAGATGCACTGATAGTCGAAGAACTCGACGACCATGACCGTCCCTTCAGCGGGCCCCCATGATGGGATGTTTTCATCAGACAGAATTCTGGCTTGTTGTGCCAGCGCAGCTGATTTCAACTCGCGACTTTCCCTTTCCTGCTGTTCTGCCTGCAGCTTTTCGCTCATCTGAATAAGAATATCAGGATGCGCACACATATAATCTGCTGCAATTTCACCAATTCTTTTTTCCTGCTCCGGGTTGAATACAGAAGAATGTTCACTGGCCTGGCCCAGGGTAGAGGTTAGCATATAAGAGGAGACAGCCACCGCAATTAAAGCAGTTTTGATATTCATAGATATCCTTGTTAAATAATAAAGGAAGAAATACAAATATTATCACCCTGCCAGCATTATTAAATAACACTGGCAGTGTTGAAGGGGATAAACAGATAAAGTAAGAGGCTTTAAATAAAATTAAACCATATCGCTCTGAATTCTTGCCTGCTGCCGGCGCTGCTTTTCCATTCTCAGCTTCGCATACTGCTCTTCATCCGGCGTCACGACACTCACCGGAGTACCATTTAAGTCAACGCGTTCAGCACCGGCGATCATCGATGACAGGTATTGTTCAGAGCGAGTAATCCGTTTCAGACATTTAATGACCTGCTTATGGGACAGCGGTATCCCGCGGGAAGCTATATCGTTAAATATGGTTTCCCGGATCCCCGTCGCCAGCAGACGTGGTGTATCACCATCAAAAAGTGCGGGCCACCAGGGTTGCAGGGTATCAATGGCCACCTGCAACGCCGGCAAGCGGAGGTAACGAATTTTCCTGTTGTTTTTTTCTGGGTTAGCGGGTTCAGGCGGAACAGGTTTAGCCGAAGCGATCTGCTCCGCTTTCCTGGCCAGCTTTTCTTTTTTGACTTTCCATGCCGGCGGCGTGGTGACATTAACCACTTGCTTGCGCCTGACAATGCGTGGGCTTTCAGGCTCAGTACCAGTCGACTGTTCTGCTGGCTTTTTTTTCAGACTGAGCGTGGGTCGTTTTTCTTCCGTCATAGGTTGAGGTATTCCTGCAGTTAACACAAGGCCAGTAAGATACGCCAGGTTGCCGGCCGGATCATCCTCCCTGCAGGCAACCGGCTAATCTCTGGCTCGTTATGCAGCCACAATCCCCAGCACTGCCAGATGAACAGCATAGAACAATACAAAAAAATGGGGTGGCCAGAACCGTTTAACCTGTTTCCCGATATCAGAGCACACACTCACGACAAGAAGGGCGATCGCCAGACCAGCGACAGACTGCCCGGCATCATGAAGATTCAACAGCAGGACCATTACCGCCCACAGAAAAGCATAGCCCGTTCTTTCCACCGCTTCCGTGGCGCGGCACAGCCGGTAACTGTTGATCAGCATAAAGACGCCAGCCAGGCCATAGCTGTCCGCGGACAACGGCACCCAGGCGATCACAATAGCGATAGCCAGAAGCATATCGTTACGGGTCCGTAAGCTGAACCAGCGCATCGCCTGCCCCGTGACAGCGAATGAAAAAAGGATATTGCCCATGTACCAGGGATAGCCCACCAGGATAAACGCCCCCTGAGCGATCATCGCCCAGCACCAGAGATGATTCAGCTGCGACTGGCGGATTTCCTGGTGCCTGGCCAGGTTCATTCCCCACACCAGTCCGAACAGTGGAAAACAACCGCGTCCCAGCAGACGCATCACTTCATTGTTTCCGGCCAGCAGTAAGCCAGTGTGGTCAATCACCATCAGTACCAGTGCGACCGTTTTAATCATATCCGTTTGTCCCGGTGTCCAGGTCAGCAGGCGCTGAAGCCAGCTGTCTGTCGCGCCAAGAAATGTGTGTTGTGCTCTCATGTTTTTTTCCTTTTAGCGCTCTGGCAGACTGCCCGATTTTAATCGGGGAGGCTGCCGGAGCAGACAAGCCGCAGGCGCGTCAGTCGCCCCCGAGGGTTTTCTCGCGGTTCAGGTCACGAACCATGTCCCGCTCCACAGCCTGCAGACGATCACGCTGCAGAGTTTCTGAGGCCACCTGCTGAATCGCCGCCTCCTGGCGCCGGAACTGAGGATCATCCGGTAGCGTCGTTTTCTCCGTGCCCGGCCGGTCACGCTCCAGTCCGCGGATGACGTCCCCGATAACCTCTTTCACCCGGTCCACCGGCTCGCCGGCTTTACGCGCCTCCCCGGCCACTTCCCGGGCAGTCTGTTCCGCCTGTTTTTCCATTTCGCGGCGCTGCTGTTCTTCTGCCGCCCGCTGCGCCAGAACCTCTGGCGGGAGGATAATGTCAGCCCCGGCCTGCGGTACCGGAGCCACCGGCGCCGGTTCAGCCCATACCCGCCCGCCGGTAATGGCCCCGGGGTTCCAGGGACGGTCATCACCGGCCAGCCGCACCACCACCCCGGTATCGGGATTGTCGCGGGCCATTCTGACCCCCTCTCCTATATTCCCGGCCAGCAGGCTTTCACCATTGCGGCTGTTCTGCAGCGCCACGAACCGGGCGTCTTCATTGCCCATAATCCTTCCCTCTCCGCCGATAGCCTCCAGCCGTCCGTCCCGATCGGTCAGCGGGCTGAGCCAGATACCGGCGGCTTTCCCGTTCTTATCGAATGCCGGCAGCGCCACATGCGGCTGAGGGTACTTTTTCCCCGGAGAAATGAATTTTCCCGGTGAACTTCCCTGTGCCAGACCGGACTGCTGCAGGGCTGCCCGGCCAGCGGCGGTTTCATCCAGTGGCCTTGCCCGCCCGAACAACAGATCTGCGGTTTTCACCGCCCGGTCGTTACGGGGTTCAAGAATATCGTGCGCCGTCGCCTTCTCAGGTGAATGCTGGATGGCCTTTATCCAGCCCTCACGCCTGTCGGTATAGACCTGCACATGCTGTTTCATGCGGGACAATCCCACGTAAGCAGACTCGAAGCTGGCCATTAGTTTTCGCGCCCCCACCATACCCTCCAGCGCGATGGCATACGGTTCGCTGGCCCCCTGGGCGCCGTGAGCCGTGATAGCGTAGGCGAGGTCGATATGCTGCTGTGCTTCATCCGCCTTCGGAGTCAGCGTGCGGGTGGTTTTGCCATCAGAAAGCGTGACACTGTCACCCGAAACAGACTGCACCTCCCAGACGCTGTTGGCCACATAGCCGCGTTCCGGGTCACTCTTGCTGAAACGCATTCTGTCCCCCTGAGACACGGTGATCTCTTCCTGGCGATAAAGCGTCACACCTTCAGCAGAGGCTTCACGGGGAGAGATATATCGCTCCTTTCCTTCACTGTCAGTCAGGGTGATCAGCTGATTATCCTTATCCACATTGTCGATACGGTGGTATACGTTATCAACCAGCGCCACCGCCCCCTTGTGAGCTGTCCAGGTCGACAGTTTGCGCAGTTCACCGTCACGGATGTTGCTCGTGACCAGCACCGGCAGGGTGACTTCCTCCCTGCCAGTTTCCCCGTTCTCCCGCCTCGCTTCATGAATCAGACCGTTCAGTGCCCGCCGGTCATTATTCAGATGGGTTATAATCAGCGTCTGCGACTGTGCCTCCGGGGTCCGTCCGGTATAGTCCTTCACCAGTGCCTCGTAGAGCGTCGCGGGCTGGCCTGCCGGCAGGCTTTCCCCCTTGCTCAGCGCCTTACGTATCTCCTCTTCCTGCGTCGGCGTGAATTCCACCACTGAACTGCCCGGCACCCAGGCGCCTTCTTTCCTCGGTACTCGCTCCGGCGTGACCTGCTCGATGGTGGCCAGAGCACGATCTATATCCCGGTCAATCAGGCTGTAGACCGCTGGTCTCAGCTCAGGCACCTGGCGCACAATCTCTTTCATGATGGCAACGTCGGCGGCGCTGCGCTGCTGCATCAGCCTGAACGGCTGGCCCGGCGAAATGGACTGCAGCTGGTCGGTATCTCCGCTGAGCACTGCGCGACCTCCCCCGGCCGCAATCAGGCCCAGGGCTTTCGCCGTGTCTGACAACCCCACCATCGAACTCTCATCGAGCAGAAACAGCGTGTTGCTGAAATCGGGTGTCTGGCCATTGCGCTGCAGCAGCTGCGTGTCGTGGAGGAATGACGCCGTCGTGCGCGCGTCCACGCCGGCACTCTGCATTTCCCCGACCGCACGATGCGTCGGCCCCAGACCGATGACATGCGGGCGGGTCTCTTCCGGCAGCAGACTGATGGCACTCATGACTGCCCGGAACTGGGTGGTTTTCCCCACCCCGGCATACCCCTGAACCACCGTGAACCGGTCCGGGGTTTCCAGAATCATCCGGGTCGCCGCCCGCTGTCCGGCGGTCAGGTCCGTCATCAGACTGGCCGGCACGCGGTCCATCAGGGGGGCCACCGCGTCTTTGCCTTCCAGCACCCGGGTCAGGATGCTTTTCTCGGCATCCCAGGTCTGACGGGATATCAGCAGGTCGTTACCGTGGCCCGGGGAGACACCGACATTCAGCAACTGTCCGGACTTGATTTGTTTCTTAATGGTCATCTCAATAGACCACATCGGGACCTTATCACCCCCGGTTTCCAGTGCCGTCGCCAGCAGCTGGGGGCGGGTGAAGGTCAGGTCCTGGCTCTCTAGCAGCGGGATGGACAGGTGAATGGCCTGTTCTGCCGGGGTATGCAGTCCGGCCTTCTGCTGCGCAATGGCCGCATCCAGGTCCGTCTCTCCGGATCGGGTCTTCAGCTGCTCTGAGACCACGCTGAAGGCGGTATGCCGCGACAGCTTCTCAGTCGTGCGCGCCGCATCCTGCGCCGAGTACAGCCGGAGATGACTTCCGCTCTGCGCCAGCTGGTTGAGGGTGGCGTTATCCAGCTCACGCTGCGTCACCGACGCAAAGACCGTTGCCGTCTCGCTAACCGACCTGCCGGGACTTTCCACCCAGCCGTGGCCGATTTTAATACCGTCAAACACGCCCGCGCCCACGGCCAGGGTCTGCGTTGTTTTCTGCCCCGGCCGCTGTACCGTCAGCTGCCCGTCCTCCACTTTCATCACCGTGATGCTTTCCCCGCCCTTCAGGCGTGTGTCCGGTATCTTCCCGAGCACCGCCAGACGTTCCCCCTCTGCCACCGGCAGTGTCTCTGCCCGGAACAGCGTCCACTGGCTGTCGACCGCGGAAACCTTCAGATCCAGACGGACCCCTTCCCGGTCTTTCAGGGTCAGCATATTGCTGCTCGCGGTCACCCGGTCAATGACAAAGCGATCATGCGTCCGGTTCTCCGGATCCCAGCGTTCCATCACCATCCCCTCCCGGTAATAATCCCGCACGCCCCGGCTTTTGCTGTCCAGCCACACCGGCGTCAGGGCTGTAATGGTCGTGTCTTTCTCACCCAGCACCCCCTCATGTCTGAGGGAGTCACGGATAAGGCCGTTGAGTACGCTCTGTTCACGCGTCCCGCTGATTTGGGCCACGCTTTCCTGCCCTTCACGCACGCTGACGGCAAACTCCTGTGCCAGCCGGCTGTAGCGTGCTCCTTTATCCGGTTCACTGATGATGTCGGCTGTGGTCTGATGGCCACCCTGCCAGCGATACGTATTCACGCCGCTGTCCTTCAGCACCGTCAGCGCGCTGCCGGTCCCGCTGCGCTTCCCGCTGTCGGAGAGCAGGACCTGCACGTTATGGCGCATCGCGCCATCGAGCAGGGAAATCGTTTCCTTCAGGCTCAGCTTCTCCGCCTGATCCACGATGAGTGTTCCGCCCGGAATAAACGCCGTCCCGTCCTGCAGGGCGGATTTACCGGTCACCGTTTCCCCGGCCAGACGCACATCACCGGCGAGAAAATCACGTGAGCGGTTATCGGCCGCCAGGATATGGACGTCACGCCCCTGCTCCCGGGCCATCAGGGTTAACTCGGCCACCCGCTCCCGCTGGCCGGTTGCACCGCCCTGGCCGGAAACGATACCCATTACCGGGTGATCCTGCGCCAGCACGCTGACGGCATCGCTGAAAGGGACCTGGCGCACCACAGACGCATCGGGCGTGACTGAGACATGATTCTGGCGCTGCACCTCCTGACTCAGGGCTTTGACGGCGAGTTCATCGAGAACGTGGATGTTTGAGGTGAACAGGCCTTTCTCGCGATCGAGAGGAATAAGCTGCTCCCGTTCAATGGCGGCATCGATGCCCTTTCTCGCCAGCTCAAACACACCGTCCTTCGCCTCCAGCTGGCCGACCGTGCGTGCCAGCAGGTCGGCATACGTGAACTGCACCTTGCGGTCGCTGAGACCGGCAATCGCTTTCGTCACCACATCCGTGATATCCGGACCGTCAGTGTTCACCGGCGCGGCAGGTGCACGGGCCAGCTCAGCGGCTCGCGCATCGGCGGCCTCACGGTACCCCCGGATGTCAAACCCGGTCTCCTTCAGCGTGTTCATCCACTCCACCATCTTCTCTGCCGGATCGATGGCTTCTTTCGACTTGCGGGTATCGAGCGCGGCCACATCCCGTGACTTCAGGGAGGCATCGGGCCCTGCGGCCTCCCTGACCTCCTGAGTCCGGGTGGAGAAGGGTTCCACTGGGACCCCTTTCATCTCCCACATCCCGTGTTTGCCCACGACTTCCGTCTCATAGCCAAGCTTCTCAACCAGGGGTTTGAACGCCTCCCGGTACAGCTTCCCGAACGCTATCTGGTTCGCGTACACGTTTTCGATAAAACCTGTTTTACCGATCTTATCTGTGCCGAGAGACTGCCATTTGTCCCCGTTCTGCGTGGCGTTAATGACGACGGCATGGGTGTGTATCTGAGGTTCCTGGTTACGGTTCGTGTCGTGGTTGAATTTCGCCACAATCAGATTTCCGGTCAGCACCGTTTCGCTTTTACCGTCCGTCATGACCCGGGTCGCGGCCAGCGTCTCCAGTTGCCGCACCGCTTCGGTTACCGCCTGGTTATGGGCATCGATAAGGCGCTTATCGCCGCCCAGCATCGCCATGACCGACACGCTTTTGGGGGCCGAGAAGGTCAGGTCATAACCGGGCCGGTGCTTATTGGCGCCGTCCTGTATCCGGGTCAGGTCGCTGCCATCCGGCAGCTTCCCTTTCAGCAGTTCCGTAAACAGCGCCTTATCCACGGCTTTCCCGTCGATCCCCAGCGCTTCAGCCCCCTTACCCTGCCAGCGTTCGTCCATGCTCCCGATGACGTAGTAATTATCCTTATCCGTATAGTAATTACCGGCACTGCCCGCTGATTTAACGGAGCCAATCGACATCATCAGAAGTTCCCCCCAATCTCATCCTGCTCATCGCGGCGGTGGCTGTGGTTGATATTGACTTCCTCACGCCGCTGCATATCCCGCTGTGTCTGCTCATCTGCCAGCCAGGCGTCATACGCCTGCATGTCCTCGATGACACCGTCCTCGTTCATGCCAGCCGGCAGCATGTCCTGTCCCTGCTCCGCGGACTGCTGTGCCAGTTCCTGTTCTGTCCCGCCTGCAGCTGCAGCAGGGGTACCGACAGAGGATGCTGTTGAGGCAGCAGCGGCCGATGCGGCTGATTTTCGTTTGGTCAACGGTACGGTCGTGACCCGCAGGACGGGAGGCTCAGCTGCCCTGGCGGAAGGTTCCGCTGCCGGACTCTTTGTTGTCGGCGGCGCTTTTACCGGTGCCGGAGATACTGTCATGTCTGCTGGCGCAGGCTGACTGACCGGCTCAGGCTGTTCTCCGGCGTGACTGTCTGTATCAGCCGGCCCCGATGCCGGCGCATCCGGCGTGAAAAGTGCCCTGGCAAGACTCCCTTCAGCTTCCCGCTCTTCAAGCAGCGCACTGAGCCGGGCGTCTACACGCGTATCGAGTCGGCGCGGAATAAATCCCTCGGCAATTTTCGGACGCGGCTTGTATTTGAGGGCCAGCTTCACGGCCGGATACGGTCCGGGCAGCGTGACGTAACAGGACAGGTCCGGCAGCGTCTGAATATCGGAGTAACTGACCAGGGTTTCCCGCTCTTTTTCTTTTCCGGTCGACACACCATCACGCACAGGGTCCGCACCGTAGGAATACTGCTCGCTGGCTTTGAGAATTTCCTTCTCGCCAATTTCACCGGCAGCAAACTCCGCAATCTCCTTACTCGGGGAGCGGAAGAAGGCCCGGGTGTTCATCACGTCAAAGAGCGTGGCGGCAGGCTTGACGCCATAGATGTCTTCCAGCTGGGCATAGGACTGAATACCGAACACATAACAGCCACCAAATTTACGCGCCTCAGGGAGGATTTCGACCAGGTCCGGCAGCTTGTGCAGCGTGGGGAGCTCGTCAGCGAAGATCCACACGCGTCGGTTACGGTTCTCCCCCATCGCCAGCAGGCCGCGGATGGCAATCGACAGCCACATCGAGATAACCGGCTTCAGGGAAGCATGGGTGTCAGCGTTGGAGGAGATAAACAGCCAGCCATTGGGTCGGTCCTCACGGACACCGCGCATCCAGTCCCGGATAGTGAATGGCTCGCCGTTCTTCTCAATGCCCTGCAGATAGCGAATAGCCTTGACGTAGTTGGTCAGCACGGCACGAATGGAGATGGCCGTTTTCTCAATTTTCTCTTCAACCAGGTTCGCTGCCGGCGTGTTCTGCAGATAGGCGCGCAGCTTGTCGATTTTAATGGACAGCATGGTATCAACCAGCTTCTCGTAGCTCCGATCGTCGTCTTTGCGCATCAGAAACGCGCCTTCGGCAAAGATAGTGCGACCGGAGCCCTGCCAGAACGGGTCTTCTTTGGTACCCATCGAGATAAGGGTGTTGGAGATGTTGTCGAAGTCCGGCAGTGTCAGGCACTCTTTCCACAAATCCCAGGCCGCGCAGCGCGAGTCCAGCGGGTTGAGGATTTTATCCAGTGACGGGTCGTAATAGCTTTTGACGAACTCACAGGAGCGATCGTAAATGATGGCCATATCGCCCCGGGCACGAACATAATTCAGTAGCCGGCGGATCACTTCTGATTTACCGGAGCCTACGGTACCGTGGAGGCAAAAGTTCTGGATTTCGGAGTTTTTAAGAATAGGCAGATCGCCAATTTTAATATCAGAGGCCATACCATCACGCTTCATCTGGCGGGCCACTTCTTTGGGCTTATCGGAAAGCTGGCGCCCGCCGGTATTCTCATCCTCACTCTGCTGTTTCCCCTGGCGGCCCAGCACCCAGCTGGCGATGAAGAACGTCACGATACAGATAACAAGAGAAACCACGGCAGCAAAGACGAAACCGGTCCACAGCTGCTCTCCGCACCAGATAGTATATTTATCGGCCAGTATTTGTTCTGAGGTATATTCCAGCGACTGGCCGTAATACTGAATGGTGTATACCGGCTGGGAACGAATAATATCGCGCATCGGACCCAGCGTCGTACACCACCAGTATACGCAGCCGTTCACAAAGGTTTGCCAGCTAAGCCTATACATCAGCATCAGCCCGCACAGTACCCAGAATAAAATAAACAGCACGTAGAAAATAATATTGGCAATCTGACCAAACATGCGAAAGCGCATATTGGCGATCTGACCGCCCTGCGTCATATCTTTGGCATTGAAACTCATGGCACTAATCCGTCAGTAAATTATTAGGGTCGAAAGGACAAATCAATCAGCGAAAACAAACCTCACGGCGTTGCAGGGAATAAGCCTCCCCCATAGCAGGGTGTGGATAAATATCGCCAGGCATCAGTTTATGTGTTTCAAGAGACATGACAGGTTCAGATATTGCCATAAATAACCTCTATTCAAATAAAGACGAAAAGATTCCGCCGAAGGCGGCAACGCCTCACAGATGCACAAATAAATTGCGCAACTGTTCACCGTTCAGATCTGGAACTCATAGATTATTTGACGAATTAATTCTGACACACCAGAAAGGGGATGCCAGTATGGCCCGGGGACCGGGCCGTGGAATAGAAAGCTTACAGAATATTAGCGATCGATTTTGCCAGCTGGTCTTCAAGAACAGGCTGGGCTTCAGGGAACTTGAGGTTAACTTTATTAGCGTTAGAGACGACGCGAGTCTGGTATTTGTGCTGATTACCCGTTTCAGTACTTGTCTGCACTTTTGCGCCGGATGTTCCCTGACGTAATACGGCCACGTTATCAGTCTGAACCTGAGTTTTGGTTCTTTCCGCGATCTGAACATCGGTGATCATGGTGTAGTTCACATCTTCCACCATCGCGTCAGCAGCCATACCAACCAGACCGGCTGCAAGTCCTACACCCAGAGTCGCCCCTGCAGAACTGGAGTTGTAAGCGGTAATCCCTGCCCCTAAAGCGGCGCCAGTCACAGCGCCCTCATAACCCCGGCTTAACCAGCCCTGAGACTCACGAAGGTCCATTTTATCGGCCTTAAGCACGTTCGCCTGGATCCAGTAGCCCGCCGTATCCGGGTTACTGACGACCTGATATCCCTTTGAAGTGACGGCGCTGGCAATTTTTGCCTGCAGGCCACTCATATCCTTATCGGAGGTATTTTTGATTTGCAGATAAACCGTCTTATTATTTGAAGGTTCCAGCCAGATTGTTTCGCTCATCTGGGTTTTTACTTCCAGATTTCTCTTTTTAATGGCGGTTCCCATTGCACTACATCCAGATAACACCAGCGCAGAGCTGACGACCATCACAGCCATGACTTTATTAAGCTTCATCCTGAATCCTTGTGACATAATCAATACGAGTAAATACACATTCTCTTATGATTTCGGAATGCGCATTCACTATATACGAATTTTAAGCGAGATGTAAAAACCAATAACAACCTAGACAGATAATAATAACCAAAAGAAATTTTTAGTCTGTTAATAAACCACCATAATTGATAGGCCGCTTCTGGATGATTACCCCCCCAACTTTTCCGCTCGGAAAGAGTTTATTGCAGAGGTGAGCAATGATAGCTGATAGCGTCCAAAATCCAGATTCATGACAAAACCAAAAAAAACAGACGTTAAAATAACCATAAATGCAAAAGAAAACGGCGTGTCATAAACCACTCTATTACAAATAGCTAATAACATAATCACTGCCATGTACACAACAGCATAAATCAAAACCTTCTTAGAAAAAAAGCGATATATATTCGATTTTTCTCTAAAGTTTTTAGGAACTGACAAAAAGAGAGAGCGTGAACTGGCAATACCTAGGAGCATAATGATACTGACCCCGACAGGAAAAACCAAAACATGAAATATATACTTTTCGGTCAAATAAACAGCATCCACACTAATTACAGCGCAAAGCATATTCCATGCAACTAACACTACGCCAGGCCAAAGGCACTCCCAAAAAGATGGAATTTCAGCCTTCCCTTGTGAAAGTAGATTTTTCAGCTCCTCCACTTCCTCAATAAGTAGTTTGTTCGTAATCATCATTTTTACCTTTTACCATCAAGATAATCCTTTTGAATTTTCGCCGCTTTTGCCTCTAACTCAGTAGGCGAGTCAGCTCCTGGTAAAGATTTCACCTTACTCTTTCTTTCATTATAATCACCTTTAAACTCATTTGCTTTTGTTTTATGGTCCTTTTCCATTTCAGTATTCTCATTTTTCACCTCTGCGCCTTGCCGTTGTATGTTTTCGCGGGTTTCCTGCTGCTGTTGTTTATTCTCTGTAATCATCCCACCAACTTTCTGATCCACATTATCCTTAATACCCGCATCTTGCGTCATAGCATCGAT
Organism: Klebsiella sp. w6; assembly: GCF_033100215.1. Lineage (NCBI taxonomy): Bacteria > Pseudomonadati > Pseudomonadota > Gammaproteobacteria > Enterobacterales > Enterobacteriaceae > Klebsiella > Klebsiella sp. w6. The sequence continues at coordinate 111,554 of NZ_CP136908.1, read as the reverse complement.
ACGACCAGAATTTTGTCGGTAGTCGGCCATTACCGATCCATTGTCACCACCACCTGACACCCCAGCCATATTCTGTCCAATGCTTTCACGACCCTGTTGATACGCAGCATCAACCCTGGGTTCTACCTGCTCTTTGACGAATTCACGCGCCAGGGCTTCACGCTGCGCCGCAATTTCAGGAGAACTGGTATTGGTCAGAATGGCCTCGGCATCCTGTGGAGCACGATGCTGAACAAAGTTCGCAAACTGCTGAGTCAGGTTTTCGTTCATCTGGCCAGTCATGCTCTCTGTGCGTGACGCCATCTCACTGTACTCATGGCTGCGTGTCCGGCTGCTTGTATACTGGTCATAGCTGTTTTTGGCACTGGAGAGTGACGCGGCAAACTGGTCAACACGCGAGCTGGCATTATTATCGGTAATGTTGCCCGATGTGGTGGTTTTGCGGCTGGTAAAGTAATCGGATGCTTCCTTAAAGTCTTTGGCCGCCTGACTACTGGTATCATGTCGGCTGTCATTCGATTCACGACCGGAAGTGCCAACATTATCTGTGTTACCCGAGCTGTGGGTCCAACCCGCACTGCCTTTAACTCCGGCCTCAGCAGATAACCCAGTTCCCCATTTACCTAGCTTACCAAACAGCTGATCCCCTGAACTCCACTTACCAGATCCGTATAAATCAACGCCCTGCGTACTTTTAGCTGAATCATCCATCAACTGCTGGAAAGACTCCTCATTACTGATGTTGTTGGCTTTCGCATTAGCAACAACCGCATTCCACATCTTGCTTCTGGCCATCGAGTCCTGCGAAGACTCGGTAGTATCAGCTCCGGTCGTTGTTGAGGCGCTGTTCCCTTTATTGGTACCAAATTGCTGCAGACTATTCCAGGCACTTGTCACGCTGCTGTTATAGCCATGCAGCGCGCTTTCGGCCTGGACATCAGCCTCACGGGCCATCTGTTGCTGCGCACTGGCTATCTGACGACCGACGTTGATATCCACCGGCAGTTTTGACATTGCACCACCACTGTCCCAGACCATCGATCCATCCCTCGTCTGCGTGCTCATGCCCCCATTCGCCAGCTGCCGTGACATCTGTCCGAAACTGGTTGTACTGTTGGTACCCCAGCTGTAGCCGCTGACGTTCTCCATCTGCATGTTGGCGAAAGAGTAATTGCCGTCCACCACGCCGGAGGCAGCCTGCGATGTTGCACTGAGCCCCGATGAAGAAAAATGGCTGTAGGCACTGGAGAAGGCTGCTCCCATGCTCTTCACGATCCCCCACGACAAAGGCGGTATCATCACGGCAATATAGCCCGCGGTGGTCGCAATATCCGAGTTTTTGAGCTGAACCTGCGACAACTCAGAGAGAACGACCGGGACGCCATTTTGCTTCGCATAGTAGGCCATTGCGCTGTTCAGGATGGCGAACAGTAATGGCCACGTCTGCAGCCAGATAAGCGCAAACACATACCCCTTTAGCACCTGCAGAGTCATCATATTAAACATGGCGGCCATCACCATGATCGGGAACATCCCAATCATTATCCCCATGATAACGGTCTGCATCAGCGGAAGTGTGCGAAGCGCCTGGTGCCCCATTGTGGCCTGTGCCAGCCGCTGCTTTTCAAGGGATGATGTGTTAGCCATATTGACCAGACTGGCGGTGTCCCCGCTGCGGGCCGCATAACTCTGGATCCCACTGCGCAGGGCGTTCATCGTGACGTTCTGGCGGATAATCTGCCCGGCGCTCTGTCCCGAGCTGTAGAAGTAATTGTAGCTGTCGCCAATCATCTGGCTGAAAAGCAGATCGGGATTAGGTTTGCCGCCAAACAGCTGACGAACATAGTAGTTCCAGGTTTTACCGCCTGTCTGAGTATCCAGCGCGAGAGCCGATTTCAGATCCCGTGAGGCCTCCTCGCATGTCTGGAACTGGTTGTTTTTGTCAAACACGCCACGCAGTGGACTCGGGTTTGCAAAAATCAGGGTATACGGATCAGGTGAATTCAGTAATTCCTCAAAAGAGTACTTATGATTGAGGAAAATATCGCCCATCACACAGTTTTGTACGTAATCGGAAAACAGCGTCGTAATCTGAGGATTTTGTGACAAAAAATCCGTACTTTTCGCGACCAGATTACTGCCAAATAACATCCCCGTTTTACTGTACGTGACACTGTCCGGCAGAGCGAAGACCATCTCATAACTCTGGATAAGCGCGTTTCCTACCCGTGTTGTCAGCGACGCCGGAATCGCCAGACCAATAGGCACATTATCGACTTCATAGACCTGCGCAACGTTACTGTAATCGATGATCTGCACAGGGGTACGAATGACAACCAGCATAGAGACCAGGGTGAGGGAAAAGACCCAGCCAATAAGGTCCATTACGTTGTGTTTTTTTACCCAGTTCCCCGCCACAATGAGTACCGAGATGGCGATACACATCTTTTCTATGGTCGACCATGTGCCGGTCCCCATAAACGCCGCAATCGCGTTCAGGTTGCCCCGTAACCAGTCGCCGCCAGCAATGGCATATATCTCAAGCATTACAGATTCCCCCCAAAATGATAGTTATTCTGGTAGCGGGTCATCATGCGGGCAGAGACCTGCTGGCGCATGTAACTCATTTGTCTGTCAACCACAAGCAAGGCGTCCTGCTGGACCTGAACACGGGACTGAAAAGCGGCAATCTGGACACTCGCCTGATTGAGGTTTTCCATGATCATATCCATTGTCGACTGGGGATAATTACCGGTTGAAATCATCGCCCGGGCCTGCTGGATAAGTTCCTGAATGTACTGCAGCAGGATGTCGTAGCCGATATAGTCCGTCAGCTGGTAAATAAGTGAGTTAGACACCCCGAGCATCTGCGGATCGACCAGGTATTTGAATACCGGAATGGTGGTGCTGGAGATAAACCCTTTCTCCTGATCCGTCAGTTTTTCATCAGCCACTGCTTTATTCTGGATACTGCTTAACAAAGCGGAAATCTGGCTTTTTAGCGCTTTATTGGAAGTGATGGTCACGGTCGCATCAGCAACGACCTTAAGACACTTATCCGAATCATTGCAGTGGTAGATTTTAGCCGTGCCGCCCTCCATCATGGCTCTAATCAGATCCTGGTCAGTGGTGCGTGCCGGCAGCGGCGTGATTTCACTGTTCTCCCCGAAAATCAGCGTACCGGTGAGCGTCATGATGAATTCCTTCAGCTCCTTATTGCCGTCGAAGAGCCGGTTCTTCGATAAGGCATTCCACATGATGTTGATGTTTTTCATCACACGTTCTTTGTCTTTATCGCTGGCCTTATCCTGGACGCTGTCCATCTTGCCGCCCACCGTACAACCCTGGCGCGAGGCGGCCCAGTCCGAAAAAATATTGCTTTCACCGGCAATGTCCTGGCAGACCTTTTGTTGAGCGACCTGGGTACGAGGAAACAGGCCACCCACAATTCCCTGAGCAGCCTGGCAGGAACTGAGGTTCATGCTGTTCATGTCAGTGGCCATCTTTTGAAGGAAGTCCTTTGCGGTTTTAATCTCCGGTACCGTGGTTTGCAAAGCGAGATCAAAAAAGTACCCCGCGGCGTTGCTCATGATTTGTTTTGCGAACCTCTGCAGCTGCTCGCTGTTGATATAGCTGAATGACCCCAGATAGGCATCAATCCCTCCGCAGCCGGCATTAATATCAGGGAGCGTCATGCTGACCAGCTGGATCGTTTTCACCTGCGTTCTGGCATACAGCGAACCGCCGGAGGCGTAACCCGCAGCCTGTCCCTGCCAGACCTGCGGCTGGCTGGTATTGGACGCAAAGCCCAGCTTATTGAAGAAGTTGTTCATATCGCCATTCACGTCGGCGGCGGCGCTAAATGACAGGCCAAGCACGGCACCGCAGAAGAGTGACAGAAGTTTAATTCGCATCCAGTCCTCCATTACGCACAGCATTCTTTTTAACTCTGTCATTTCTCAGAATAAAAAGGGTCTTCAGGTGATAACTGAAAAAATTGCGGATCGCTAATGTCACTCCGGCAACAAAGAACCCCACCCCAACAGCAATCAGCGCATAAGGGATGGCGTACATCATAATATTCCACAGGTCTTTTACTCGCAGGTCGCCGCTGGCTATCCAGTCATCCACGCAGATATTAAATAAAAATCTCATTATCCATAACAGCAGAGCACCTGCAGTGAGAAACACAATGAATAATTCCAGATAGATTTCCAGACGCCTTTCCCGGTGGATAAATTCCGGCTTCAGTTGTTCTATTTTTTCGGCTGCTGTCTGCCCGGAGTCCTTTAAACTTGCTGGAAATAAAAACGCGTACAGTCCCGTCGAACGTATATATTTGTTCATGGCTATTTTCCTTAATCACTTGCTAAGACCGGATATAACAGAGGCTAATGCATCATCTGAAATACCGTATCCACTCTGGCCATAAAGCCCTGTGCATCCGTGGCGCCCTGCAGGATCGGGTACGCTGCCAGCGTGTTTACGTTCACCAGAAACGTAGTCGGGGTCGCCACCGGGATATTGGGGAAAAAGGTCTGCATCACGTCAGGAGGCGCCGGCAGCGCTTCCGGAAACGCGTCATCACCCTGTCCGTCAATGGTGTAAGAGAACACGGAGAAGCCATACTGTCCGGCCAGCTGCTTCAGCACCGGGTCAAATTTATGACAGTAGGGACAGTGTCCCTGCATGAACAGCACCACTTTCCAGTCGCGCAGGTCCACCTGCTTTCCGTTGCTGAGTCGTAACCAGCGTGGCTGAGATGCCCCGCTCACCGCCTGGGGAGTGTCGCTCTGCGGGGAGGCCGTTTCAGTACCGGAGATACCCCGCGGATCCCAGAGCGACTTCACCTCATCGAGCGTTCCCGCCTGTGCCATCCCGGCCAGTGCAAGGGAAAGAGCCAGTGCCGCCAGCGGCGTCTTAGCGAGGTTCATCAGGCTGTTTTTCACAGGCTTTCTCCTCTTTTTCGGCTTCAGCAATCAGGGCGTTTAGAATGCGGTATCCCCCGAACACCACCATACCCAGCCCGAAGATTTCCCCGGCCTGGACGGCCAGCTCAGGCTGTTTTCTGACAAGCCTGGCTATCAGGTGGAAAAACACGCCCACGGCCAGCACCCACATCCCGGTGATATCTAAATCCGGAAAACGAATATTTCGCATGACACACTCCTTAGAAATTCGGTTTAAAGTCGCTGGAGACATAGAGGAACTGTTTCGCCAGGTCGTCCTGACTGATAAAGCCGTAACTGAGAGGCTTCACCTGGCCACTTTTCGGGTTAACCAGCATCATCGCGGGGAAGAACTTCACGCCAAGCTGCTCTGCCTGGCCCTGGTCCGTCCGGCTATCGGGCAGCATGGGGTTAATCACTCCGTCAACCGACACCGGTATCACGCTCAGGCCATAGGTTTCGCGAAAATTTTTAATCACCTGGACCAGCTGGCCATCGATCGCTTCCCGGCCCCGGTAGAAGAACATCACGCCGTAGTGCTGTGCGAGGGTGGAGATAGCCTGTCGCTGTTCGGCATAGTCGGCAGCGAGCTGGTTTTTTACCGTGCCGTTGTAGTAGCTGTGCTGCAGGTTGTAATCGAGTTCGGGGTTTTCCAGCATCGCTTTCTTCGCACTCATCGAGAACAAACCTGCCTGCTGCGTCCAGTAGTTCTGCAGCCGGAAATACTTAACGAAGTTTTCAGACGATGGATACAGAATGGCTTCGTACAACGACCGTTTGGTGGCCGCCTGGAGTGTGGCGAGTTTCTCCAGAATATCCATTTGCGGCGGTGGTGCCGCTGGTGCGGCTTTCCTTTCCTCATCATGGGGCTTAAGTTTCTCGTTGTACCACTGCCAGCCCGCGTCTTTGGCGAAAGCCGGCATCAGGGCGCAGCAAAGGCATCCCGCCAGCATGGCGGCATGTATTGTTCGCATGGCAAATACCCTTTTATGAATTATTGCGACTGGCGTGACAGATGCTGATAGACACTGTATTTATCGAGCTGGCGCTGTATCTTTCCTGCATCATCACGGGCTTCAAAGCGGTAACCGCTGCAGTACAGAGGCAGATGATTTATCTGAAGGTCCACCCGCTCCCCGTCCCTGACCACCCACGCGGCCTGAGAAACAGTGTCGCACTGGATCCCCCAGGCCCGGTTGGTGGTCATAAATGCGTTAACCTGTCTGTCCCGCCACAGGCTGTACGACATAATGCTGACCAGGAAAAAGACAAACACCCCGACAAAAACCATGACCAGCCCGTAGGCTTTTTTCTCTTCCATGAACACTCCTGTCTGTTTTGCTGATTAAAGCGGTGACGCCCGTCTTTATGGCATTAATCGTCTGGCTATAATGTTGAGAACAAAAATAAACAATAAAGATCTAACAATTACGAACCCATCATCGCTCGTTAATAACGTTGCCATGTTAATTATCAACAGAACAGGAATAAGGATTACCCCTGCTAACCTGAACCAATCTTTAAACTTATTAAACCTGCGCACCGTCTTCATTCTTCCTCCGTCTTTTTCCGTAACAACGCGGCAAGCGAACTAAAAAAGAGATAGCTCACGAACCAGAAAAAACCAACCGCAACAATAAAAACCACACTCTCGACATAATCACTCCCCGACGTCCCTTTGACGGCATCCCAGGAGAAATAAATCACCGGAGAAATAATGATTATTGTCAGCGTTAATCTCATGACAAAATCAATGGCAGGCTGTTTGTGAAAATTAATTTTCATGATTATCGGTCTCTTTATTAGTCAGCATGGTTTATTGCGCGGATTGCTGACTCATGATTTCCTTAATTCGTTCCTTGGTCTTATTGGTGAGAACATCGTTTTCCGGTATTTTTTGATTTTTCATCAGGTCGTCCATAAAGTTGGTGAAATCCAGCTTGTTAAAATCAATCCCCTGGAGTTCCGCGGTGGTAATGCCCCGACAGTCAGGACTGCTGGCGCCGCCAAAACCGATATGCAGCTGACCGTTTCTTCCCTGCTGCTGAACGATCTGCGCCAGTTTTGAGTCGAACTGGCAATAGCTCCTTTTTTTCTCCAGGCAAATACCCAGAACTTTTTTAGAGCAGAATTCCCCGATACTGACCGTCAGCTTGTCTTTTTTCGCTTTGGCCAGCGCCTTTTCCTCGCTGCTGCAGCGTGCCAGCCCCACATCCTGGCCCCAGCCGCTGTCTTTGCAGCAGTTACTGAAGCCGGCAGCAAATTTCTTACAGAACTTCGCTTTTCCGGTGAAGGCCCGGACATCCACCCCGTTCAGTGCCGCGACGTCCTTCCCCGCGGCTGCCAGTGCCGCCAGCTCAGATACCGCCTGCCCAAAGTCATTGCTCTTCCCGGACGTGGCTTTGTCACATTCACCATCAAGGCAGAAGACATCACCGCCGCAGATCATTTGCTTGCCACTCGTCCTGGTTTCGCAGGAATACGTTGCATATTCATGCAGGCACGTGCCTTCCTCGCTGGAGAAGGCGCACTGGCGGGATGACAGAGTACAGGCCGTATTTTTCATCAGGCTTTCACAGGAGCCGCTGTCCGCCGGCTGCGTGAGCCAGGTATCCTTATATTTCCAGCAGGCTTCCGTGAACGAGTAATCCCTGCCTCCGAGGGTGATGGTTCGCGTTCCTCCCGGACTGATACATTCCTCCCCCGTTTTTTTTCCTTCATCCTTACTGAACGGACAGCTTTCAACCCAGACGACTTCAGGTGCGTAGACGGTTTCGGTTTCTTCCATCACCAGGGTGACCGTGACCTGTACGGGTTTCTGGCTACCCGATGATACGGTCCGTGATGTTTTGCTTACTGAAAAGTTCTGCCCTGCAGTAACCGCTTTGTCCACACCAAACGACTGATGAATCTTCCCCTTCCCGTCATAGGTATATTTCGTACAATGCGTGTTCTGACCGCCTGAACACATCGATTCTGAACGTGGCCAGCTGATCACATCTATGGGGAACGTTCGCTCAAAGAGGGTCAGGCTTTCACTGACTGCACTCTTGCAGCTATCCCGCACCTTCCCTTCGGAATCGCATTCTTCAATCCAGGGGATCACCAGAGGCTCACCATCCACCGAGGCATTCAGCAGACGACCGTTGGTCGGGATCGTCAGGTTGCCACTCCATTGCCGGGTACTCCGGGCATAATTCAGCGTCACCACCTGCTGATAGGTTCGGTTAACTTTCTGCGTGGTGGCGTTATCCTTCAGGGTCGCTTCCCGTGTGCAAAAATTTTCCACCTGCAGATCACGTTCGCAGGTATGGTTTGTGAACTCGCTGCGGTTCACAACCTGGGCGGTACAGGACTGTCCGGTATCACCGACAATGCTGTCGGCACGGGATTCTGTATCCTTTGCGGCCTGAATAAACGGCGCATCCTGAGATATCTGATCCGGTGGCCGGTTCGTGAACGACTCCGTAATCGTTTTGCCGGTATCTCCCTGGCTGAACTCCAGGGCTGAATCGCTTTTCAGAGAGCTGTCTCCGCTGGCAGTGACGCCGCCGTAGTATTTTGTCTGATCCGGGTTGTCGGTATACCCCGGCAGGTTTTGCTCACCACTGAAATTTTTTAGTGAGTTCAGACCATTGCCCTGCACCTGTTTCGCAAAATCCGAACCGGCTTTATAGTCACTTCCACTGTCAGCGCAGGCGGGGGATGCCAGCCAGATGAAGGCGCTCAGGACAAAAAAATGCGCGGTCAGCACGGAAATAACCGTCTTCATTTACACCCTCCCTCATCCCTCACCATTTCCGGTAACGCCATGAAGTACGGTTTATCTTTCATGGCTGGCTCCCGGCGGCATTCGAGGGCGCATCAAGCATCTGCCGGGCCACCTGTGCGCAGTCACCGGTTTGTGCCACTTTCTCCAGCGCCTGTTTGACGTGAATGTTACCGCGTACCACGTCATACCCGGCCTGACACCGTACCACCAGAGACGGCACACTCCGGATGCTGTACTGCGTATATAGTGTCGGGTCGATCTGCACTCCGTCGGTCACGCCATCCTTCACCAGCTGCAGCACCGCGTCAGTGGTGGTCTTCATGTCGTTATTGACGAGCCCACGCAGTGTCGCCGGAATGCCGTACTGCCGGGTTTCGTGCAGCATCCGCTTCAGCCCCTCTTCAGGTATCGAGAAGGAGACAAAGTACAGCGCCCCTTCTGCCGGCTTTTCCTGATTCGCCGCTTTCTGCTGGCTGACCAGATTATCGATAAACTGGCGGTCTGATTTGGGCAGAGGATTACGGTTGATTTGCGCCTCAAGCTCCTGCTGCAGCTGTTTATCCGGATGCTGGCGCAGCTGTTCGCTGAGGTTCTCCTGCTGCTTCAGCCATTCTCTGTCTGTAACAGAGGAGGTTTCAGCCAACACTGCTCGTCCGGTCAGCAAAAGCATGACCATAAACAGATTCATTAATTTCATGAGAGACTCCTGTCAGAGAAAGACACAATTGCGTTTACGCCACATCAGATAGCCATAGTTCTTACGGGTGTTGGGTGGATTTTTACCGGCCTCCCAGCGCATCACGCTGCGCCCCACGGGATGGCATTGGCCGCTGTCCGGGTACATGTTCACCATCTGATAGCGCCAGCGCTCTTTGGGGATGATCGGGGACGGATACTCATAGCAGACCGCCTTGTCCTTCCCGATGCTCTCCATAATTTGTCCCTGCCGGTGAAGCTTGTACGCCATGCGCTCGCTGACAAGTAACGAGGACTGCAGCGGACTGGACTCGTTGCTTACCCAGCCGCTAAACGGGTACATCGACCCCTGAGAGCCGGCACACCAGAACAAAATATCGAGTGGCATATGAAACGCGCTGGCCATAGCGTCAGCCGCGCACGCCCCCTGTGCGATGGGGTTGGCAAACAGGATGGCTTCCGGATTCAGAATGGTGGTGAGGCTGCTGTCCACCCAGGTCGGGTCAATCTCGGACAGATAGGCTATATCCATGTCTCCGCCTTCCAGACAGCCTGCGGAGGTGATGATGTTCAGCCAGTAGGTCAGCGGGTACTTGTACCAGTGAACGTGATAAAAAGCGCCGTTCACCTGCTTGTCGTCCTTTCTCGCGGTCCCCATACCGGTCTTGCCGAGATTGATACTGAAGCCCCCCAGATTGACCATACAGCCAGGCGAACGGCTGACGTCCGTCATGGCCATCGGCTCCCAGTACCCGATGGCCAGGCCGGGGCGAACAAAAATCGGTGGCGGCGCCGGACACAGCTGCAGGGGACTACCCGGATTGCTGGTATCAGGCAGATCGCCTTTACCAACCTGCACGCTGCCGAGTGACAGGGGGAAGATGCAGCGCCAGCACACATCGGTGATCAGGTTAACAAACCGGCCCTCACAGGAGGGATCAGCAGCCGCACTGAGGCTGTACCCCCACAACATCAGGGTACTCAGGAAAAGCGTCAGGGTTTTCACAGAAACATCCTTATTTTACAGGGAAGGTCTCAATATTCAGGCGTTCACCGGATGGCGCCGGCGTGATCCGCGCCGGGACCGCCGTCAGGCCAAATCGCTTGCTCAGTACGCCGTTCTGGTCGAAATAGATCCGGCTGTCCAGCGCTGCGGAGGTGTCCGGGATACTGCCGCGCACCAGGATAATTTTGCTCATCAGGGTTTCCGGCACCTGACGCTTCATCCAGGCCAGCTGGTCGGCATCGTCTCCATTGATGAAGTACAGGGTCTGGACAAACGGTACGGTTTTAAGCGGGTTCACCACATCGCCCTTGCGGGCAAACACCCGCCCCTCATTGTCCTTCAGGTCTTCGGTCAGGCGGATGCTGGGATCAAACCAGCGCTGCTCGTATTTCTCCGCACGCTTAATGCCCTCCACCGGTGCCGGGCGCTGACTGTTCTCGATAACCCGCTGCTTAAACGCATCCATCGTCTGGTCCCACTGGCCAGAGGATTGCAGTGACTGCAGACGCTGCGTGATGAGCTGCAGCATGTCCTGCTCCCGGACGGGCCATAAATCCCCCCAGGTACCGAGATCAGCCGCCTGAGTCAGCGGCGATACCAGGCAGGCGGCGAGCAGACAGTCTTTCAGTCGTATCATTACTGTTCTCCTTTCATCCGGCGGGCAATGTCGTGCTGGATGTTGCGGGTCACATCGGGCGCGCCCTGAACCACGGCAGGTGAAACCAGAATGACCACATGATGCTGCTGCTGATACTCCGCCAGACTCTTCTCCAGCGCGTCGTTAAACCGGTCAGAGAGCGCTTTTGACTGCGCTTCTGTCAGCTGCTTCTGACTGACACTGTCCATAAAGCTGTCGAGCGTCTTCTTCATATCAAAAGCCACCACCCGCGGTGTGGAGTACTCCAGAACCACGCGTGAGAGAAACGCGCTGGTTGCCAGGGCGAAAAGCACGAGAGCAACGATGACAGATATCCGGCGAAAGGTATGAGAGGTCGTACTGACCGGTTGTTCGGTGTTGTTTTTCATCACTGTTTATCCTCCATGTCATTCACCGGTATTCGGGATTCAAGCTCAGCCATTTCGTCTTTAAAGTTGCGGCACGCCAGTCCGTATACCGCATCGTGGATATCGACCCCCTCCTGCCGGCGTGCTTGCATGTACTCAAAATCCGGGCCTTTGGAGGAGTACATCGCCCGGCTGAGCGGGTCGACGAACAGGCGGTGCCAGGAGCAGTTCGCTTCCACCTGCAGCATAAAAGAGGAGAACCACTGCTCTTTGGCCGAACCGAAGCCGTTAATCATGTCTTTCTCCAGCTTGCTGAACTGATCCGGGTACAGCTGGTTATACTTGGCAAATTCCTTCGCTGACTGCTTCAGAATGGCCTTGTACGATGAGTTCCCCCACGCTGCACGTGCGGCGCTGGAGGCGGTCGGGGAGTCGAAGTCGACGATGTTCTGCGTGATGGTGATGTATGCGCCGGTATGTCGACGCGCGGTACGGTAGCCTTTCTCGATAAACTGCCCCACTTTTTCATTCTTGAAATCAAGGAGCTTCCATCCTTCATCGATGACGTTCAGTTTTTTCAGGCCACGCGGTGACTGATACATCCTGTTCTCGATGTAAATAATCAATGAGAACATCACTGCGATAAGCAGAGAGGGCCTCGACTCCAGGCCACCGAGCTCCAGTACCACCATCCGGGCATCATCGTGGAGTGTTGGTTTATCTGAGTTGAAATAGTCCCCGTAGATCCCATTCACCGTGTACTGATCGAGCAGGATTATCATCTCGTCCAGACGGCCCCGGATTGTCGGGGAATCAGCATATTCATCGCTGTCCTTCGCGTCCTGTAAAAACTGCACTACGTCATCAACGCGTGCATGATTACGTTTGCTTAACCAGGCCGCCTGCACTGCCTACAGAAGCAGGCCTTCATGGACTTCATCGAGGTTGCCGTTCGGACTGGCCATGACAGACATCTGATCGCGTATACGTTCTGCTGACATGTCGAAGTGAGCATCATCCAGCACGTTGGCGAACGGGTTAAACTTGAGGGTATCGCCATCGAGATATACGCCCCTCATGTTTTCACACAGGGACTTATAGCCATCCCCCATGTCGAACACCCAGGCAAACCCGCCGGAGTCGAGCACACTGCGAATGAGGGGCTGAATCAGACCGGTTTTACCCGCCCCGGACGTCCCGCAGACCGCCATGTTGAAATTGGTATTGTTCATTCCCTCGTAGAACAGGTCGATGAACGCCAGCTGGTTTCGGTAGGTGGGCGCCAGGAGTCCCGCCGGCGCCAGCGGGCTGTCAGCGACGATCGGCAGGAGGTTAGCCACCTGGAACGTCTCCGCCCGCTTAACCACGCCTGCCGCCTGCAGCTCTTTAAACAGACCCTCACCACACTTGAACGGCATCATGGCCAGAAAGTTACGCAGGTGATGGTAGCGGGCCGGGATAAGCTGGAAACCGCCTTTACGGTAGCTGTTGAGCACCTGCTGTTCAGCGGCGAGAGAGGCCTCTGTGCTGTCTGCGGTGTACGTGGTGATATTAAAGAAATAGGACACCAGGGAGGTCTGGTTGGTCGACAGTCGCTGGCGGATATCGCCCCACTCCTGCATTTCCTTTATCACGTTAGGAAAGTACTTCGCGTAGGAGGTTTTGCTTTTCTTCTCCACGTCCATGAACTTCAGGTTGGCTTCGTTCTGGGTCTTCACCTGGTCCTCCACCATCAGCGTCAGCGTGATGACAAAGGGGCAGGAAATGGAGAGCTCCGGGTTAAGCAGGTTGGCGTAGTTGTCCGCAGCGGTCCAGAGGAAGGCCATTTCCGGATCACTCTCCAGATGGTAGCTCGTCACCCGGGTCACGCACTCTTTCCCGTCGCGCCCCAGGCGGCCAATTTTCAGATGACCGGCGGTGACCTGCATATCAAAGCTGTCATCGACACACTGATAGTTCAGATCCTGATAGGGGTCCAGCTTATACGGTACGCGGTACATTTCGTGCGGGTCCGGGTTTATCAGCTCACGCATCAGTTCGACCAGCCCGGCAGCATCAAGGATACGCGTCGGAATATAGGCACCGCCCAGTGACGCCCGCAGGATTTTTATCTGGTTCTCCATCTCGACAATTTGCGTGGTGGAGTTCTTCTTCCTGGGTACACAGCAGGAGATGTACACGCGGTAGTTACGCAGCGTCAGGGGCAAATCCAGATCAGGAGGCAGGGGGAACTTCGTCTCCGCTGCCCGGAGGTAGTAGGCCTGGGTAATGGCGTTAAACTTCTTAGCCTGTTTACCACTCCAGCGGAATTCACGCAGACCATAGTCGATATCATTGCCGACAAGTTTGCTGGAGACCAGATGAAAACTGACCGGGACGCCCCGGGGCAGTTTGCTGCGCAGTAAATGCTCCAGTGTTGCGACGATACTTTTATCCGCACCGGGTAAAGGACGCGCCTCAAACATAAAACCGACGGTTTTATTATTAATAAACAGACCGGTCGCGGAATCATAATCCTTATAGGGCAGAATACGGCTGAACTGGGGGAAATTCATGCTGCCCAGCGTGTCATTGGCTTTAGCGGATTCGTCGGGCAGCTTCAGTGCTGATACGAGTGAATTCACAGCCTGGGTGACGGTATCAATGATGTTATTACTCATGCGGTCGTTCCTTTAAAAGCATTTCAAAACAACAAGGGTAATAAATGGCAAGAAGAATATTCATAGCCGCACTAGAAACTCCTTCTTATAATGGAAAGCACAGGAATGAAAAACAATAAACACATGGAGGCAATAATCTGGCCCATAAAGATCGCATCCAACAACATCGCCCCTTGCCACAAACAAATAAGCAGAGTGATAAATAATAAAACCACATGAAAGAAAACAATCAGGAACAGAAGGTTCGCTGAGAACTCCCCATCACTAATTTCCACCTCCAGGCAGAAAAAATAAAAGACACACAAACTACAGATAATATAGAGGCCTTCATGTCGAATACCCTGAAAGAAATCAGGAGAAAACTCTCCTGCCAGTCCATTGTACGTCAGCCTGACTCCCAGATAGATGAGCCAGTAGACTGGAGGGATAAACAAAAAACCATACTTTCTAAAAAACAGCATCATATCCATCCCCTGTTTATTTTAACCAGCATTTCATTTTTTGTTAGCTTTATATAATTCCCACTGATGGATATACGAATAATACTGCCTACCAGGCACATTAATGATGATGCCATCACAGTCAAGTTTATTTACAGGGCTGGTAAAAGCGCCTGTCGGTATGTTTACTTCAAGTGTATTGCAGTCGTTTTTCCAGTGTCTACCTGCTTCAAGTTCATCCATCGAAAATGAGTGAATGGAGATAACGAACATCCCGCAAAACCCAACCACCGCCATAAGCGCACAGTATATGAATGTATCGCCTCTGTTAACTCGAAGATTGAATTTTTCAGGGATGGCAACCATTGCCAGCGCACCGACCACACCAATAACAAAAAGAATCAGGCATATACCGTTAAGCCATGCAACGTTATGTCCAAGTATATAGTACGCTTTCACTTTCTTATTCCTTATGCTGCATACTTTCAAATAACGTGAGATTGTTAATACTGACCATCGGTCTTACTATTCACCTGCCCCATCCGATCAAAGGAATAAATCAAGACATAAAACATATAAAAGATCACTGTGGCTGTAAAAAATCCCGTTATTACTGACAGAGTCAAATCAGGAGAACCGGCCCACATGTTTTTATCCATGAATACCATGAAAGAAAATAAAGCACTGAGACCTGTAAGCCCAAACAACATTAAAATATAGGAAAGCGCATCTCTTATAAAAACACCCATAATTACATAGCCGTAACCACAGATAATGATTGCCATTGCAAAAAACAGTCGTACATAACCATCACTATCAAAACTTAACAGAGATTCAGCCATTTACCCACCCTCACTCAATGTTTCCATCACGCTGTTCAAAGGCTCGCGTGTTTTAATTTCAATGCACTCTCCTGTATTACTTCCGTAACCTCTGCCTCCACGTGCTTCGAGTACCCGTAGCATTTTTATGCAGACATCTGTATTAGGCATGGGAGTAATATCCCAAATTCCACCACCACTACTCGGCGTCATCAGCACCAGAAAAATAAAGGCATGCATACTTTATTGCCTCTGTTTATATATTAACGAATGAATATTTCTTTCATTGCCTCTGCGAGAGTTGTTTGCTTATCGCCACTTATCGCTCTGTCATAATCAGCCTTGCTGACATTTTCAATAACATCACCACACTGAAGTCGATTTTGCGCAGGAGAGAAAAACCCTTTATCAATATTAGTCTCAAGCAACCGGCAGTCATTTTTCCAGTGATGAGAAAGCGCTTCGGGTACTGTATTACTGTCAGTAGAAAATAGCAGGACATAACCTGCCAATAAAAACACCAGCCACATCGCCCATCCGAATAACTCTCTCATAACAAGCTTTTCCTTTCAGTAAATAACATCATTGCACTTTATTTTCAGATAAACTTCCTTCTGGCCTGTACTTAACGGGAAGGTAGCGGGTTGTTCCGTCAGGACAGGACCAGGCATCTTTGCGCCCATTAAATCCTTGTTGAGCATCAAAAGCTGATATCTTGCAGTTTGTTAATGTATTCATTGTATTCTTTTTTCTTAAAATCATTTCCTTATAAGCATCCTCTGGTGACAAAATAACAAGGGCAGTTATAACATGAAGAATTAAAACCCCAGAGAACATGCATACGCGCCACACCCTTCTCTCAAACGCCCTTGATGCAAAAAATCCAACTATCACTCCCATACCAATAGCGAGAAAAAAATAAAATATATAAAATGAGTCAGCCCGAACAAGCTTATAAGAGAATGTTAAGAGATTAATCATAATCAACCCACCTATTTAAATAACGCCTTACACAAAGATACATGAGCGTAATATCTGCGTCTGAGCACGCTACCGCCCATCCCTTTCAACGCAGAGGGCACTCGTTATAATTCAGAAATGAAAACTTACTGCAGCGCCAGTAATGGCGCTGTGAATCAATTAAGGCGAGGTTGTCCCCACGCCGATGGTGTCACGACAAAAAGAACTGTTGCTGGCTGGTGATATACATCATCTGCATCCACGTACGGCGCTATCCACAATGACGTTGTCTCCTCCCCTTTTCTTAATGGCCGGGGATAATTACCAGGAACCGTCACCGGCGATGTAAAAGTTGATACACTCACTGGTCGAACAGCTGGCGCTACAGCCACGGGCCGATACACCGGCGTACTGACTTTCCTGTTATTCGTCAGCAATCCTGACGTTACTGTATTAGTCGGTGCAGTTGTCGTTGCTCCGGGACGCATTAAATTTGGCTGTGGCGGCAACGGGTACGAATTAACTGATGTGGTTCTGAAATTACCCTCAGCCAGTTGTGGCAACCCGGCCGCAGCCGGCTTTGCATCACTGCGTTCCTCTTTCAGCTTCGCTTTTTCATTTGCCTGCTCCATCGTCATACAGGTATCCGACGTCGTGGCATTACATTGAAATTCGGTCTCTGTGCCCGCACACCCGGTTAAGAGCAAAGCGCTGCCCAGAGGAATTAACAGCATTAATTCCTTCATATATTCACCCGTAATCTGTTTATTTTTTAAAAATCGATTTCCAGTCAGTCTTCCTGAATACTGCTTCTGCAAGATTATTAGCAGCCCTTACAAGCTCCTCATAAAGTTTGGGGTCTAAATAATTTGCAGATTGAGGTACAGGCTTAGGCTCCTTTTTCTCCTGCTTCCTGTTCATTACGCAGGCCCCCCCTGACATCCTTCACCCGAGAAATCCCCTGCGGACAGGAGTCCTACGGAAAACCACAGCCATCCCGGTAAACACCACCGCCATCAGCAGCCAGAGCCAGAGAATATTATGCGTATAGCTCTGGTCGATATATGCTGCATACCCTGCCGCATCCGTACTGACGGTGGTGCAGTCTTCCTGTAAAACCGGAGGCAGTGGAGCGTTCACCGCATCACCATTAAGTTCTTTCGGCCCCGTGCAGTCCTGAATGACATATCCCTCCTGCTGCACAGACTCTACGGTTTTCACCAGCGTCTGGCCGAACGTGTACGGTCCCGTCAGGAACACCAGAACAACCAGTAACATCATCATGGCCAGCGGATACACCACCGCACACTTAACCAGCCAGTGAGCCCAGCGCAGTGCTGACAGAACAGCAGTAATGAGAGACTTAGCCATTATTTTCCCCCTGCGGCGCTGCGCCCGGAGAGAACTCCCGCGGATCAAGTTTGCCCAGCTTCTTCAGCATCTCGTCAGTATTGAATCCGTTCATACCGCCGCCTGACTGATGATGTGCATCAGCCTGCGGTGCCGGCTCCGCCTCCTGATTCTGAGCCTGCTGTTGCCCGTTCTTTTCCGCTTCCAGCTCTTCAATCGTTTTCAGCTGGAATCCATCCTGGAACACGACGGTCACTTCGTTGCCCGCACCGATCGGGATAACTGGGTGATACTGCTCAGAACGTTTAATGTAGTATTCACTCAGCGATGAACCACCTTTGGACGCTCCGCCGCCAATCCCCATTTTGAGTACATCAGCTGCGCCGACAGTTGCCGTGGCGCCCAGCCCCACAGCCGGCTGAGAAGCACGTTCTATTCCCTGGCCAATCCCATCAACAAAACCGGCCCCCCATGCCCAGCCGAGGATTTTTCCGTTACGCATCACCACCTCTCCCTTAATCCCGTTTTTCCCCATAAAGGAAACGTGGCCGTTAATTGGCTGATCGATGGTTTTATCACCTTTGATACAGCTGATATTGCGGGTCCGGACAATGGCGCGCTCACTCGATACGTCGCCCCAGGCTTCAAGCCCCACAAAACACCCTGTCAGGTCGTAGGTTTTGCTGTTTGGCATTTCCACGCGACCGGTGATACGCAGCTGCATCGGCACAGTGGATTCATTGCCGGTAACAGACGCGTTGGCATCTGCCCCCTCGATAAGCATGCTTTTTGCAAAGCTCCCCGACGGAATGTACGGCAATGACTTCGCTTTCTTTCCTTTGACATAACTGAACGTTTTACGCTGTATCTGGTTTGGTACCGGCACAGACTGGTAGCTGACCTGCGGCGGCGGTGTCATACCATTCCCCGGATAGAATGCCGTCGGAGGCGGTACCGCGGCGCCGGTCTGCGGCGGATAACTGGCTGGCTGCGGCTCACCTTCCGGCCCGGGTGGCGGTGACGGAGGAGTCGGCGCGGGCTCGCCACCAGAGACAGCCGGTTTCACGCCCAGCGCCTTCAGCTGAGTCTGCATGGCTTCATTATCACTGCTGAGCTTGTCGATACGTATCTGGTCAGCGGTTCGCGCCTTACTCAGCAGGTCCACTTCCCCCTGCAGGGAGTCAAAACGCTTGTTGAGATCTGCGGCTGTCGCCTGCATTTCTGTTGTCGCGTGCTGCTCCACCTTACTGTTGAAGCTGCTGTCGACCACCCCGGTCATATCCGGCGCGGGTTCGCCCTGAGCCGGGGCTTCCTCATCAGAGCTCATGTTCAGATCTGACAGATACAGCCCGCCTCCGACGGCTGCTGCGCCGCCCGCCAGAATGAGTCCCAGCCAGATATATTGTTTACGTTTGATCAGCGTGTTGAAGTTGGCCATCAGCGCTTCACTCCTTCATCTGACGTCGTGACCCAGATCTGCATGCGACCACCGGCAGTCAGCAGGCCCGCCGGGGTACTGAACATGACGGCACGTGTTCCGGGCTGCCAGAAATCGCTTTCACGCACCATACGGGCCGACAGGGAGACATTGTCCAGACTGTAACGGACAACTTTCAGGTGATGACCGACCCAGACCCGATCGGCAGTGGCGCGCAGACCAGCCGGCACCTGCAGCACTTCAGAAGTGACGGGGACAGACTGATACTCATCGGGTACGCTGCCCTGTCGCACGGCGCGATTCAGCGAAACCAGTAACGATTCATAGGGATTCGACTCTTCCCAGGCTTTTGCCGGACCGGGGGTACCCGCCAGCTCGCTGACCAGCTGAATTGTCCGGCCTGAGCCCGCACGGGGCACGGCACGAATGGAGAAGTTCAGCCCGCGTTCGGTTTCCACAATGAAGGTGAATGGTTTTTTACTGACGGTCGCCAGAATGGCGCCGCCGCTGTCGGTCTGCTCCTGGTTTGTCAGGCCGCCGTCCAGGCTGTTTATCGCCGTGATGCGATCTCCAGGTACTGTGAACAGATTCGGATCGGTGTTACTCACGGCAATATTTGCCTGACCGCCATTGGTCAGGGGAACCACTGTCGGCGCCAGCGTACCGCTAAGGGTCGCTGACATCGCAGGGGCGACCAACAGCAGACAACCTGAAATAAATAACGGGTTAATTTTTTTCATTATTTATTTCTCCGAAACGCGCCAGCCAGCTGACACCATCGACACGACTGAACTGAATGACATAACTTTTAATTTCACTGTAGGGTTTGGAATCCCCTATCCACGTTTTCAGTTCACCCCGGATATCCACGCGGTTCTCTGCCGGCCACGCACGGATCGAGGTCATATAAAAGGTGGCATTAACGTTATTGTCTTTAATGCGTTTCGCATCTTCAGCCAGCTGGACCTTTAGGCTGTTCTGCGCAGCGGGTAATACATACCGGAGAAGCTGCTGATGCTGGGCATCAACCGTTTCCGGCGTGACATTCAGACGCAGGGCAACAAAGGACAGGCCCAGCTGCTCAATATAAGAAGCGTCAGCCTGGTTCTGAGACACCGCAAAGGGGGCACGGAATAACATCGGTGTCACCGCCACTTTCTGTTCCGTCTGCAGACGGTAATTATTTATGCCCTGGATAATATTGGTCGCAAGACTGAGGGTCAGGAGTGTCCCCAGACTGATAAATCCCACAGCGATAACGCGGGTGGTATTTTGTCTGGCACCATGTTCCATATGTTATTTCCCCGTTGATTTATTTAATCCACTGCCGGAAACAGGAGTCCGGAACATCATGAAAGAAACCTTTAAGAAGGGAGGTTGGCAGATACCAGTAAATCAGGTCGCGTAGCCAGGAACTGCCCCGCCCTTTTTTCAGTTTCTTGATACCCCAGAAAACCAGTGCCGCTGCAGCCATACCAAAAATGAACTTGCTGGTCCAGAAACCCCAGCCGAGACAAATCACGGCCGGGATAAGTTCATCGAGATATAAGCCAAACCAGCGGGACTGGTTAGTCAGTGTTTCCGGGAAACGGTATCGCTTTAATTCGTCTCCCGTCATCACGTGCTTCCTGTCAGTAACCGGCGACCGACATACCGATGGTGATAAAGGTGGAAATAATCGCGAAGCCAAACAGGAACTTCACGTTTTTGGTCATCATGTACATGATGCCGCCGGCGACAACTTCTGCCAGAACCACCCATTTGACGACGCTGGACTGCTTACCAAACGTGCCTTTAACGGTCGCATCCCCGGACTTCATCAGGTCGGTTGCCGTGGTGGTGGCCATCGCAGCATCCGGGAAGAACGCCGCCACAGCAGCAACCGGCAGCGCAACTTTAGCGGCTTTCAGGGCTTTCTTTTTATTGAAAACGCGGGACATAAAAGATGGTTTGGTTTTTTCAGGGACAGCAGAGCCCTGAACACTTAATACAGCATTCATATTTATTTCCTTTTAAATAGATAATGTTTAAATGGTAATACCTTCGGGACTACTTATGTTTCAGATACAGACCTCCTTATCACTTCGACTTCAGAGCTATAAAAATCAGGAAATTCGAACAGATGCGCTTTGAGACGAAGATAAACTTCATGCGACTTGCTTCTGTTACTTTTATTTTTAGCTGCAATCAGTTTTTTGTTTGTTTCCTCATCAAAGCGGGCCATAACAACAGGACCAAAACTCACACTCTTATAAGTTACAGTTGGATAAAAATCTGGATAGCGTAAAAGGTGATCCTTAACCCTAAGCACAACCTCCCCAGCCTTACTACGTCCGCTTCTCTCTTTGGCGTTTACCAATTTCAGATGCGTATCTTCATCAAGTTTAAAACTTACGCATGGACCTAATGCCGGACGAGTAGTCATTCGCCTCACTTGCACCTCCACTCTACTTTTCAATAGGAGTAGTCTCACAAATAAAACCCCTTAACACAATAGACAAAAGGTCACTATTTAGTTAACAATTTATTAACGCGACTTCCAATTAATTCTGTAACAACCTTACAGAATGAAAAGGCCATTCCACTGGCGAATAAAAAATAAAAAACCTCTTCTCTCGTGCGGATTGGTAAAGCTGCAAGAATACGATTAACTCTGTTCTTCGATGTTCCAACCGCTATATTTAAAACCTCTGAAATCTGATTATGGGAGGCACCAAAAGAATATAGAGCCAGAGTCTCAATCTGAACATCAGTTAAAAAACCGAGTGCATTTTTAAATTCGTTGAGTTTTTTTATAAAACCAGAACGAACAGGAGACAGTATAAAACCGCCTCGTTGAAGATGACAGAACTTCCACAGAGTGAACTCCGTTCCATCAAATGACATCCGTTCTATTATAAAATCCCATCGGTTCCCATTAATGGGCAAATTTTCCTCAACAAGCATTTTTCGATCGCCTGAGTAAACTTCGGCGTCAAGAGCTGACAGACGTAAAGAAGAGGAGATTTCCAGACGGTTAAACCATATGTTAACGTTAATATTGTGCAGAAAAGTTGTAGCGAAAGAATGATTGAAATGGGAAAAGGATCCATCACGGAGCCTTATACAAGCAGGATGGCTAGAAAGGTTGACAGTTAATTGCATTTCACGAAAGAAATCCAATTGACTACAGTTGGTGTTTTCAATACGATCCATCGAACACATAGGAGCCTCCTCAACAGGATTCTATGGGCAGCTGATGTGAAGGGGGCCAACCCTTCACATCAGCGATTCTCAAATTTTGTGAGACCTGAGCCTCTCAAACTATGATAAATGTAACCCAATTCCCTGTCACTAAAAATACGCAGATCATTCCGCTTTTATTTTTTATATTTTAGTTTAATAATCTATATAACTGAATGCTGTGTAGTTTACTCTTCTTCACCATCTTCTGATTCTGGAAAGAATGTATCGACCACTTCTTTAGTGTCTTCCAGAATGGTATCAATCATAAATCGCCACTCAAATTTTTGGTTGCCAGAGATATGTGGACTCAAACAAGAAATTCCCAAAATTTTGTTGGTTGCAAATTGTGTCTTCAAAACTGTTTCAAGCAAAACCTTATTGAAAGCCATCTGATTAAAGCCGCTTTCTTTCCTTTCCATTTGCGCTTCATAAACCCTCAAGCCTAACTCGACAAGCATCGTAGACACACTGGAAAAACTAACATCTTTCTCCTTGGCGCCCTCAGCTTTCCGTTTCTCCACAATGGCATTAATTTTTTCAGCAACTTCATCGCTAACATATGCCTGTATCTTTGCCATATCCATCCCTTAATATAAAAAGAAATCTTGATACTATTTACAGCAAACCAATTCAGACGATTCACCAACGATTCAATTCGCGATTCGAATCTAGATTCACCGCCTTGAAACTCGATTCATAAGGCGAATCACACCACGAATTGAATCTAGAGTCAATTCGCCAATAAAGCTAGATTTCATAAGGGTTGATTCGTTACTGATTCACCCACGATTTATAAGTGAATCGTTAGCGATTCATCTGCGATTCATATTTATATTACATAATGAAAGATAGTGTAATTTAGTTGACCATAACTCTATGGTTTAAATAATAAATCTGCAAAATTTTAATTTTGCGTGGGGTGTGGTCATTTTGTGGTGAGGAGTGCATATATGTTGAGTCTCGGTCTTGGATGGGTTAAGGTTATTCCGGGATTTGGCACGGAGGGGAATTCATGAAGGGAGTAGCGTTTGGTATCATCCTGTCTTTAATACCATTGTCATCAATGGCAGCAGACTGCTTTGATATGGCTGGCAGGGATTACAAAATTGATCCGGATCTCCTGCGTGCTATATCATGGCAAGAATCACGATTTAAAATTGATGCGATTGGGCGTAATCCTGTTACGGGTTATGGATCAGGCTTGATGCAAATTGACTCGCAGCATTTCAACGAACTGTCGCGATATGGAATAAAACCGGATCATCTTCTTAGCGATGCTTGTCTTAACATCTACACCGGAGCCTATTATCTGGCTCAGGCGTTTAAAAAGTGGGGCGTTTCGTGGGATGCAGTCGGGGCATACAATGCAGGCTTCAAAAAGACCCCGCGCCAGGCAGCAAGACGTTACGAGTATGCGAAGAAGATCCATTACTACTACACGGCTATCAAAGCAAGCAAACGAACTTCTTCTAAAGATCAGAAAATCGCCATGAACTAAAAAGCCTTCTGATATAAGAAGGCTTGAATTTCTTAAAAATCTACGGCATCTATACCTGGATAATAATCGGCATCACTATCAAAATGAAAAAGCAGATACCCGCCCTCCCGGTGCATTAGTATGAGATTTTTGCGTAAAAATTTAGACACCCCACCTCTTTTTAGCGCCAGAAGATGGCGTTTGAAATCATACATTCTTATAACACAACCATAAGGTGTATCATGTATCCACTCTAAGTAACTATCGCATGTTAGATAATTGGTTGTTGATGAAAGCACCTGAAGAACTCTGATATCACCTTCTTCCATATGTGAAATACTGATACACACAGCTTTAAATTCAAACATAAGTATTCCCACCGTCAAAACGCCGGACAGCTGCCCGGCGCTTATAATTAGCCTTTAAGAGTGCGGAATTTCTCCGCAATTAACCACAATGCCTTATTGAGTTTGACATCACCATCGATTGCTTTTACTGGCCGGGTTGTTGTTCTTTTCCCTTTTTCAGTTCGGCCAGGCAAACCGCCTTTAATCAGATTTTCCTGGACCCTTTGATATGTAGTCCAGATGTCATCTTTTTTATCTTCATAACGGCGCGGATGAATTATCTGTTCAATGCTGACTGGTGCTTTATTTTCATCATCGTATCGGTAGGTTAATGCAGCTTGTCCAAACAGACGCTGTTCTTCTTTGGTTAATGTAATAGACTTCATGACATCAACGCCTTCAGTAATTTTATCGAAAATGCCCAGAACTTCGTAAGCACCTTCTATGACCCTCCCAACAATATCACCTTTATGAGGTACACGAATCTCGCCAAACGACGTACCGCATACAAGGCCATTTGTGCATACAAAACGGAACATACCCGGTATCATTTGATAGCTGGACGATCCATCATGCGAGTTAAGAAGAATAATTTCGGGTACTTCTGTTCCTTTATTGGCCCCTTCACGGCGAAGTCTTACCATATGCTTAGTATGCCCCCGTTTATCCTCATCCCTTACTCGTGACTGACAGGCAAAAAATGGCTGGAAACCTTCTTCACGTAATTTATCCAGCAGTGTAATGGTTGGTATATAGGTATAGCGATCACTACGTGAATTATGCTTTTCTTCTGAAAACACAGAAGGTACAACCTTGACCAATTCATCGTTAGTCAGTGGGCGTTCCTGACGAATGGAATGAGTAAGTCCAAATCGGGATGCTAAACGCATATTATTCTCCTTCACCTGTTTAATTTTTTAACCATCACCCGTTGAGTTGCCGGGGCCGCGGTTTTGACTTTGTGCGGGGACCTGCTGAACCTGCCCCCTGGATATAACCTTCACCCGTTTGAGAGCCGTTCGCCGCGAGGGCGTAAACGAGCACGGCCCGGTGCAGATGTCCGGGGGTGAGCGGGAAATTTTTTTCGGTCTAATGAAGCGCAGCGGAATGGCCGGGAAAAATTTATTGCGAAAGGCTCTGCCGTCCCCTGGACAGCAAGACGGGTTGTGCTTGTCTCAGCCCCGGCGAATGGACTCAAACGGGTGATACGGGTACCAGGGGAAAGGAGCAGGCACCCGCCGCAACGACGAAGAGCGCGGGCGCGAAACGGCGTTGCCCCGCAGAGTGCCGGCAGTCCTTCGCCGGCACGGTGAAAGCGGCGCGACCGGGACGGTCGCAGCAAGCGCTGCCGTTGACCTTGACTTCAGACATCAGACACTAGCCGTCAGGCCCGAAACCGCGTAGCGGGTTCGGCGGAGCCCGGCGGGTGCGAAGCAGCTGCCCTGGCGGAGTGTGGCTCGACGACCGGACAGCGCAGCTGGCCGGGAGCCGAAGGTGTCCAGTGTGGGTATGCTTTTAAAGCCTTTAAGGTTTAAAAAGAGGCATCACAGCAGGGAGAAGAAGAGGAAGCAGGCAGACAGCAGGCAGCAAACAGGGAAGACGCGGAAAGGAAATGCGGGCGGCGCGTCAGCGCGGCTCGGTTTTCCCGGCGCCGCAGGCGCGCGGTCTTTCAGCGCAGTCGGGCAGGTGATCCCCTGCCCTTTCGGTTATTTACGCGGCCTCCTGTATTCCGCGCATAAAGTCCCGCATGGCCCTGAACCGCCGCAGATCGGCCAGTCGTTTTTCAAAATCATTGAGGTAGTAAACCGGGGTATACCTCACCCGCCGCAACTGCATCGTGAGCGTATTGCCCGTCACCACTTCCGCCGCTATCCCGAGCAGTGACATCTGGATAAAGGCCATATCTGCCGCCACCGGATCGATGTCAATGCAGCTGCCGAACATGTGCATGGAGGGGTTGATATCCGCTTCAAGCAGGCACTCTGCATAGGCGATCAGCATTCCGGCTGCCCCACACGCCGGATCGCTAACGGTGGCAATCCCTTCCCGGCGGATAGTGTCTCTGACGCCTGGCATCAGCATCCGTGCCATCAGACACTGCACGGAATACGGGGTAAAATACTGCCCGCGAAAATTATCGCCCAGCTCCAGCTCCATAAAAATCGCGCCGAGGAAATCATGAAATTTCGCCTCCAGCGCACACACCATCAGGCAGAACATTTCCTGCATGTTCGCGATGTCGGTGGCCCCGTACCGGGCGCAGATTTTCCGGCAGTGCTCCATGCTTTCCGGCGTTCTTATCCAGGCCATATCCAGCTCACTGGCGGCAAGTGACAGAAAATCACTGAACACTTCCCAGCGACCCAGATGGCGCCCCGTGTCTTTAAATACGCTGATAAACCGGCTTCGGCTGTACTGCTCGCTCAACATACGCAGAACCGTGGGCACCGTTTCCGCGATCTGCTGCCCTGCCTGAATGACTGGGCTGTTATCAGCGGCTTCTCTGGCCATATTGAACACATCGGCAAAACTTAGCTGTGACATGATGAATTCTCCAGTAATGCCGCCCCCTTCAGGGGGCGGCGTTTTTCACATCACGCGAGGCCGAGGCCAGCGTAAACCGCGGTCATAAACTGCTGCCAGTACTCCAGCTTTAAAGCGGGAACGCGGGCGCGCTGACCACTGCGAAGGGCATTTACAAACGCCTTCGCCTGTGCGACGATTTGCGGGTCGAAATTCATGGTTTAATCTCCATGTTGATTTTGTATATTCCGGATGCAAACTTTTGCGGGTGTCACATCCGGGGTGGAATGAGCAGGCTAAAGCCTGCTTTTTTCATTTCTGGAACAGGTTAAATCCCTCCTTAATGCGCGTTGTGATCTGCGCATGGCTCAGGTTGCACACATCCCGCAGCCGGAAATATCTGGCTCCGTAGCGGGCATAGATCTCTGTCACGTCACCGCAGACCATTTCCTGCAGCATGAACGTTTCCCACTCGCCGTTCTCACTTGTTGACCAGTTGAGCGGGTACATCAGGCCCAGCGCGTCATGGAACGTGTGGACATCGATTTCTGAGGGGGCTTTCACCGCTGTATTCTGCCGGTTCAGCCAGTATTCGCGCTCTGCTTCTGCTGTAGCCAGCATTCCCGGATGGGCTGAGGATTCAGTCAGGTGTAAGTTCATACGTCTCTCCTTATGTGGATCACCGGCGGCCCCCGGACCGCCAGATGTTGGGTAAAAAAAGCAGATTCATGGCATATAGGGTTCAGCGCGCATTGAGTCAGCAATGTATTTGCGTGCGTCATTCCACGCATCCTTACCGGTATCACCATAAAGAAGCTCAACGAGTTTCCGGGACTGAAGCCACGGTTGAGCAACGTCGAAATGCACCTTCAGAACGTCTGCGTGCCAGTCAACCACTCCCGCCCCCAGGACGTTATCAGCCATACGCATCAACGCCCCCCATACCAGTTCACTTCTTTCGCTTTCTCTCATACGCTTGCTTTTAAGCTCTACCAGATGCAGCAGGAGGCTCTTTTGCTCGCTAATCGCGGTGGCCAGAAGGTTTTCAACCCATCTTTCGGTAGATTCTTTGGTGGCGGTTTTGACGTTGACGTTCTGTGTGTTCATTCTGCTTTTCCTCTGGTCTGGTGGTTAATCCATCTCTCGGTGAGTTCCCTGGCGGCAAAGGGCAAAGGAGCAACGTCGTAAGGAGGAGAACAAGGGGCGGAGACAAAAAGTTTTTGCGGTCCCTGGCAAAAAGTTTTTGGCGGAGTTTATTTACCCCTTGGATGACGACACGGCGGTGCTACGACCAGCCCTTCGCCGGGGAACGGACGAGAGATGACTCACCAGGGGAAGGGATGAGAATGAACACACCCGACACGACGGAACGGCGTGGCGCCATCAGAGTGCCGGCAGTCCTTCGCCGGCACGGTGAAAGCGGCGCGGCCGGAACGGTCGCAGCAAGCGCTGCCGTTGACCTTGACCTCAGACATCAGACACTAGCCGTCAGGCCCGAAACCGCGTAGCGGGTTCGGCGGAGCCCGGCGGGTGCGCAGCAGCTGCCCTGGCGGAGTGTGGCTCGACGACCGGACAGCGCAGCTGGCCGGGAGCCGAAGGTGTCCAGTGTGGGTATGCTTTTAAAGCCTTTAAGGTTTAAAAAGAGGCATCACAGCAGGGAGAAGAAGAGGAAGCAGGCAGACAGCAGGCAGCAAACAGGGAAGACGCGGAAAGGAAATGCGGGCGGCGCGTCAGCGCGGCCCGGTTTTCCCGGCGCCGCAGGCGCGCGGCCTTTCGAGGCGCGGCCAGACGGGGACCGAGGCCCCATTCGCCTGCTCTGTTCCCGAATCAGTCAACAAACATCGAGACCGGGATTTGAAATCGATTTGCCAGCGCCCGCATGTGATCAAAGGTCAGACTGCGTTCACCACTGAGGATCCGGCTGACGAGCGATTTATTACCTATCTCGTTTTCGAAATCGGACTGAGAAAGCCCGTATTGCTGCATAAGAACCCGCAGCAACGATACACCGTTTTTGCCTGCTTCGAAGCGCGTATTAAATTCTTCAAATTCCACCGCGTTATCTTCCCAGGCATCGATGCGGGCAGTCAGCATATCAACCAGCGGGCTGTCCGGATCATGTTCCAGAAGATATTCAACGAGTTTACGTGCCTCTTCGTAATCTTTGCGGGACGAACTGCCACCCAGCAGAGGGACAATACTCGCCAGGTCATTCACCGCTTTATTGGCATCGCTAATCATTCAAACCTGCTGAATTTTAAAGTTAACACCGCAGGCTCTGGCGTACCGAACCAGCGTCTGAATACTCATTCGCGAAGCGTTCTTCTCCATACGTGAGATAGTAGGCGCTTTGATGCCCATACGTTCTGCAACCTGTGCCGACGTCAAACCCGCTTCTTTTCTCCATGTTGCTAAGGTTTCCCGAAGTAGCTCCGAGGCTTCTTCTGCCTCGAATGCCGCGCTGTACTCATGATCGTTCATTGCTTCGGTATGAACCTGGCTAAGGGTTTTATATTTCATTCTGCATTTCCTCCAGTCTGCGAAGTGCCTGATCTATTTCTGCCGGGGGCGTTTTTGGCGATTTTTTGATAAAGATCCGAAGTAGAAAAATACGTTCACCACTCTGATATACCCAGATTCCGCGGGCGATATCTGCCCCCATTGTACGTATTTCGAAAAGGCCGTTTCCAAGCGGCTTGGTATCTGGCTCGCGTAGCTGGCGAGGGTTTGCTTCCAGCTTCATGAGTAGCCTGGCCATTTTTGCACGAATGGCAGCAGGCAGAGCCGTAAACTCTTTTTCAGCCTCATCATGAAAGATGACTGTGAACATGAATGTAATCTCTAGTCCGTATGTGCACACATTAGCTCAAAAGCTAACTTAGCTCAAGAGCTAAGTTAGCTGGCTTCTCACTACCCGACCTTTACGACTTCAATGCCCAGGATCAGAGCGATGAATTCTGCTTTGTTCTGAAGCAACCAGGTGCGTGCTTCGAGTGCCTGAGCTTTGCTGATATCGATATCAAACTGATTAAGCGCTGCAGCATCGGCGTGTCCAAGTGTAATACCGCGCCACTGCATCCCTGCAAAATAGGCGTTCCCTGCCCCCTGCTGGTTTTTTCCTTTCACGTGTTCCATTGCCCAGACCTCATTTCACACCCAGACGGCGGAACATATCGGCGATGATATTCCGGCGCGTATATGAAGCACCTGCTGCTTTCAGATCGGCCAGCACGTTATAGGCGTAACTGGCATCCTTTCCATGAAAAGCGATCACCTTTTCCGCTTTTGGTTCAAAACAGGATGGGGAATTTTCCCGGAAGAAAGCCTCTGATGAGTGTTGATGGCCGTATACTTTCATTTTGCGTTACCTCTGGTCTTTAAGGGATGGCAGCGATACGCCGCCATCCGTGTTTATTTCTCAGCAGTCGTTTGCCGCCAGTTCACTCATCAGTACATCCCGTGCTTCCAGCGCACGTTCCTCTTCGGCTAGCGTCAGCAGATAGCCGCGCTTTGCCGCAGCGCCCATTAACACCGGACGGTCTTTCAACGGCAGCGCATCCAGATAATCCAGCGCACCACCCAGCAGATGGGCCTGATACAGCTCGTAATGCATCCCGCAGCTCCGACCAGCCTTTTTCTCGATACGTTCAAGCACTACATCGGCGCGGATAACATCGAACGGGTTTCGGGAATGAATGTTGCGCACAAAACCGTCAGTCCGGAGGGTTGTGCTTTCTTTGGTGGAGGGTTTTTCGTTGACGTTTTGTGTGCTCATCCAGCTTTCTCCTTTGTCTGTTTTTCTGCCTTTTAAAACCATCACCCGTTGAGTTGCCGGGGCCGCGGTTTTGACTTTGTGCGGGGACCTGCTGAACCTGCCCCCTGGATATAACCTTCACCCGTTTGAGAGCCGTTCGCCGCGAGGGCGTAAACGAGCACGGCCCGGTGCAGATGTCCGGGGGTGAGCGGGAAATTTTTTTCGGTCTAATGAAGCGCAGCGGAATGGCCGGGAAAAATTTATTGCGAAAGGCTCTGCCGTCCCCTGGACAGCAAGACGGGTTGTGCTTGTCTCAGCCCCGGCGAATGGACTCAAACGGGTGATACGGGTACCAGGGGAAAGGAGCAGGCACCCGCCGCAACGACGAAGAGCGCGGGCGCGAAACGGCGTTGCCCCGCAGAGTGCCGGCAGTCCTTCGCCGGCACGGTGAAAGCGGCGCGGCCGGAACGGCCGCAGCAAGCGCTGCCGTTGACTTTGACCTCAGACATCAGACACTAGCCGTCAGGCCCGAAACCGCGTAGCGGGTTCGGCGGAGCCCGGCAGGTGCGCAGCAGCTGCCCTGGCGGAGTGTGGCTCGACGACTGGACAGCGCAGCTGGCCAGGAGCCGAAGGGGTCCAGTGTTGTTATGCCTTTCTTATCGTTCCAGACGTTCGACGGTGGCCAGCAATTGCGGATAGGTCGCTGACTGACACTTTTCGTACAGTGATTTAGCTGCGGGTATCCCTTCCAGATAATCATCCGAGTCCCGAATTTCCTGAGCCAGATATTCAATAAAGGCGGGTTCCACAACGGAGCCACTCAGCACATTAAGCAGAACCTGTGTTTCGTCGTCATCGAGAGGAAGGGCACAGGCCCGAACCAGATGCGCATAGCGATCAAAGATATTATTCAGCCTTTCAGTCACCCCTTCCCTGTGGGAGTTCAGATGTGCTCGCAGCTTAGGCGAAGGCGTGAAAGAGGGGTTGCGGGAGATCTCTTTTTTCATGGGTTATCCTCAGAATACTGGCCCGACATCATTAAGAATTTGCGCCGCTCCCTCACGAACTGTCGGTACCATTTACGGGCAACACTGGCCAGATCGTCCTCAGAAGCGCCACAGGAAAGCGTACTCCCCATGAACCCTCCACCACAGCAAATCTGAGCACCTGTGTTACCAGAGTGTCCCGGGGACTCCAGGTGGACATAACCGCCACTCTCGGGTGCGTAAAAACTGAAAATTTCGCCGGTTTTACGGGATTTTATCGTGAAGTTCATGCTGGCTCTCCTTTGGCTCACCCGCGACTGCGCTTCGCCTCACTGAGTTAAGTGGAAAAATTGCTGTTCATTACACAATCAACTGTATGACAGATGTCATACATAATCAACAAAAAAAAGCCTGCTAAAATAGCAGGCAAAAAACACTGGATCATTCAAGGAATGAACTGCGGTATCACCTGACAGACCGAGCGACTGATTTATCAGGAAAGTAGAAACCGCGCATTGCACATAAAAGGTATTACAGCACGTTTCCGGAAGGAAAACCCGCCCGGAGGGCGGGTTAAGTGCTATGCAACCTGATGTAGCGCCGGATTTCCCCGGGGAGCCTTTGGACAGCCTCACTGACTCGTGGACTTTTAACTCTGCCGTTGCCGTTTCCACCCCTCCGTAAAGAGGGCTACGCTACAGAGCGAACTTATCACCAGAACCCAAATGTTCACAATCAATCGCTCTTTTTTTCACACTGATGACAGGGTGTTACGGTGAATGAAGGGTGTTAATGTGACTTGCGATTCATTGAATCCGTGTTGTAGGTAGGTGAAAGCATTTTGCCCGCCTGTCGTGCGGTTTTTTTTCCTGTAAGCAGGAAAAAGGGGCTACCGGCGAACCGGCAACCCCTTCATAAAGGCGCTTCAGGCATGTCAGACCAACGCAGCCCTGAAAAGGCGGGGTATTCCCCGCCTCCAGGTTGCTACTTACCGTTGGATTCGTAAGCCAGGCTTGCCGCGACCTCCCTGTTCCCGTCCTTTAGCCGGACTTCGCATAAGCGGTTCCGGGTCAGGCATGTGAATATCAAGAGCGTTAAACAGACGATTAATACGCACCAGACCAGGGCGTTTCGCGGTAGTTTCATGGTTTACTCCTCCTTGCAAATTGCACGGTAAGAGGCCATACTGGTGTTGACTAGACATTCAGTGGGCCTCGTGGGTTAATGAAAATTAACTACGGGGCTTTCTGCTTTCTGCCACACAACACGGTAACAAACCACCTTCACGTCATGAGGCAAAAAGCCTCAAGCGCCACGTCGATTATACCGGGCCGGTGCTATTTCTTACCAGGTATATCCACGCTTTATGCTGCTTAGCGCTTTAAATATCTAATGTATACCCATCCCGCGATCAAGACGCCCGTGCCCAGCGCAAGATTAGGCAAAATAACATCGTTTTCACTTGCATATATGGTATTAGGATCATGTTGCCCCCAGAATGCCAGCTTGTACCCGATGCCCCAGACAAAGAATATAATCCCGGCAATCAGAACGCCGAATTTTATTACGCCGAGCAGGATTCCATCTAACCAGTCAGGCGGATCACGCCATGTGATGACCGCAGCTATTAGTGTGCAGATGAGCTGGCCTGCATAATAACCAGGGGAACCATACCATTCCGGAGCAACATGCTTCACGATCAACCAGAACAGCACGTTCATTGAGATAACGAGCAACCAGTACCTCATAGTTCTGCTTTCCTTGTATTTGGCCATCTGAGTTGTCAGACAGCATTGTACTTATTCATCGGGCGGACTTGCCATTGAAATACTCCGGACGCGCAGCCAGTTCACGCTCGATTAACTCGTCGGCAAACAAAGGGGCAACACGATTAATACGTGCCTGCATGTTGCGCCTTCTCACCGCTGCTTTCCGTTCATCGCTCCAGCGTTGGATCTGTTTCTGGCCGAGAAAATCCACGCATACAGCGTAACCTGAGCCAGCCACCCAGCGTGACATCACCTCTTCAGGTGCCGCCTGCCCAGCCTCCACGACAACGGAAATCAGTTCCCGTGGACCTGGGCAGGGCCTGTGCGGCAGTTTCCAGCGCAGAGAATAGCGCCACTTCATACACCACTCCGATCAGCCAGCTTATTTGGCACCTGCCAGCGTTCAGCAACACGAATATGCTCAGGTGTTTCCCGGACAATAAACGGAATTTCGTACATCACTGCATACAGCGGCTCACCGCTGATGCGAAGCCAGTCAAGTTCCTTCAGCGATGCGAATCGCGACTGCCAGCGCCAGAACGGTGCTGCAAGCTCTGCCGCGTCAAACTCGTCGCTCCACCGGGTGTACCAGGTGCAGACGGTTTCCGGTGACTGAAAATTCAGTTCTGTGACAGCCTGTCCCAGCAGGTTCTGACGCAGTAACCAGGACTGCTCGACCTGACGGGCTTCACGGCGCATTTTTCGGGTGAAGGCAAAGTCCTGACGTTTTAGCCTGCGTACTGTTCGGGTATGAAGGACTTCCGGAAAAAGTTCAGCCTGCACATCCATTGTCAGCGGCAGCGGACAGTATTCCCCGTGGCTGGAGATAAGCATATCCAGCGCCTCTTCTACCTGTTTCAGGCTGGAAAGGCGGTCTTTTGGATCACGGTGAAGGCCAGGAATACGGCGTGCAACGTCACTGTTAATCCGGCTACAGCCTGTCAGCAGGCGCAGGAATGTCCGGACGTGTGGCATCGATGGCAGACGTGCGCCGCGCTGGCGAGCCTCTTCCACCGTCATGATGGCCTGCAGCGCTGCCTGACGGGCTGGTTTCAGGGATACAAGAGCACTGGATGACGGGATCATTGTGCGCCCTCCTGTGACAGCGTGCTGATGATGCTGGCAAACGAGTAGCCACCGGCGTCAAGACACTCGATGAGATCCAGAGTATGGGTGATGAGTTCAGGGTTGAATGCATCCATCACGCGAACGACAGAGAACGGCTGACCGTCACGGGTAACAAAGACCACTATCCAGCGAGGATTCAGCTCCCCCGGACTGCATACCGCCACATCAAAGTGACCATGAGGGGGGGTAAAACGGATCTGGACAGGAAAGAAGCCGCCAAATTCGCACCGGTATTCGGCATTCACGGACCAGCCGGACGGTGAGGTCAGATCGCGCATGACAGCATGACTCAGCTCCCGGCGAAAGTCTTCACCGGCAGCGCGGTAGTCTTCCAGCTCATCAGAAGACATGGTTTTCAGGACATCCAGAGTCAGTAACGTTTTCATTTTCAGTCTCCTTATCGCCGCCCCGCAGGGCGGCGTCTCCGTTATCAGGCGGCGCAGGCCGGGTTGTTATGGTCGGTGACGTCGCCGGCATCAGCGTCGGTATCGTTCTGACTTGTTGCCAGACTGAGTTCAGACTTTGCGGCAAGCTGTTTCTGATTGTCAGCACTGGTCATCCATTCCGGAACCCAACGGATTTTTGAGAGGAAGTGCTCTGCATGTTCAGCGGCATCCTTTTTCTTCATCTTCGCGGCGTCCTGTGCTGCTCCAGCCAGTCCGGCCTGAGAGAGTGCCTGTACAATGTGTGGCAGCTTCATGTGCGAGAAAAGGTTATCAGCCGTCGGTTTCCACCAGTCACGAAGGTCAAACTGAATGGCGTTTTCCACCCGATCCAGCGAACTCTGGTGTTTACGACCAAATTCATCCTTGCCCTGTACACCATCTATGGAGCAGGCGGTGCAGAAAGCCATCAGTGCCATCAGTGTTGCGCCATCGAGCGTAAAGAAGGTGGTCATATCCTTTCGCCAGTTTTCCGGCAGCAGGGCTTCAAGACGTTCTTTTTCTGACTGGATGGCCTGAAACGCAACGCTGTTTTCACCGTCAGGTGCTTCACGGGTCAGCGCGTAATGCGACACACTCACGCTAATGCAGAACGGCTCTTTGACGGACGTTGTGGTATGGAAAACCGAGTTACACATTTTCCAGACCATCAGCGCGACGGCTTTCTGCGGCTGCTGCAACAGGGCCGCCTGAACCGCCAGTGTGCGTTCAGAAGAAAGGCGGGTCAGCAACGGGACACTGACGGCGTCCAGCGGATCGACTTTTTCAGGGGCCTGATCGGTGGATGCATCCTTCTCCTCCATTTTTTCATCGGCGCACAGCACCACACCGCGCTGTACTTTCACCTCCTGGCCAGTCCAGGAAACCACCACTCCGGCAGATTGCTTCATTTCATCCGTCCATGCCCGGTGTTTTGCCCGGTGCGCGATGGTCTGCTGTTCTTCCCAGACGGCTTCCAGAGCCCCGGCCACGACGTCATCATTCACGCCGGGGTTCTCGTCTTCATACTTAGCTTCCAGAGCTTCCAGCTCTGCAAGACGTTCTGATTCGGCTTCGGTATATTCCACAGGCGGGACAGCATGCAGGCGCCAGATTTTAGTGTCCTTCCCGTAGTGAGAAATCGGGTCAAGACGACCATCACACCATGACCAGCCTTCCGCTTCGCGGAGGTGCTCCGCGATGTTCTGCAGTTTTTCCAGCAGGGCGGTATCGAGCGATGCACTTTTGACATAGCCGCCGTTTTCGCTGCTGAAGAGATCAACCCGGATTTCATCCGGACTGAATGCGGCCTCTCCCACAAAGCGGAATTTGTCGCCGTTTGTGGAAACCTCTTCTGAGGTAATGAGGTTACGGATCGAGGAAACTGATACTTCATTATTCCAGGACCGTTTGCGGGCGGATTCCAGCACTTCCACCTGGCGTTTCTGATCGCTTTCGAGCGCCAGTGCCTGGCAGTGTTCGGTGGTGATTTCATCCTTCGCCAGCGCCGCCAGAATTTCGGGAGCCAGTTCGGTCAGTTTCAACATGCGCTGAACATGACGCGTACCGAACCCCAGCAAATCGCCAATCTGCGCGGGGGTTTTCCCCTGCTCTGCCAGTGTGCGGAACCCGGCGATCTGTTCAGACGGGTGCATTGCCATCTGCTGTTCGTTTTCTGCCATTGATGCCGCAACAGCCAGTTCATCAGGTACCTTTTTCACCATCACCTGATATCCGGCATCGATACGGTTTTCACTCTGCAGGAGCTGCAGCGCTTTCAGGCGACGACCACCGGCAGCCACACCACAGCGACCATCCGGGAGGTTATGCACGACCAGATTCTGCAACAGGCCAATGGCTTCAATGGAATCTGCCATTGAACAGACTTTCTCCGCCGGATAGGGAATGGTCCTGACGTTCAGGGGAGACTTCACCAGTGCCGTCACCGGGACATACTCGACCTGTGCGGCATCGAGAGCCACTTTAAGCGCCTCAGCTTCGGCAGACTTAAGCGTTTTTTTGCTGGTTTTCGGTGCAGTTTTTACCTTAGACTCTGTAGCAGACATAATTGATACCTCTTAGCTATTGATGAATGTCTGCCGGACAGCCCACCTGTCCGGCCTTCTTCTTACTGCTTACTTCGTTTTGCGTACTCCGTAGTCCCGGATGTAGCGGTTCATCATGTCCTCGCCGCCCGGTTCAAAATTCCAGACGCGCCAGATCATGCTGCCGTCATCCTGATGACGGACGACAAGGCGAAAATGGGTCCCCTGATCATCTTCAATCGCCACATTCTGATACTGCGCTGCGACAACCTGAGCCTGCTCGCGGGTAAACGTGCCATCCGGCAGGGATTCAAGCGGGGACAAAACGTTATGGTCCATGTGTTTCTCCTTTTCTGCCCCGCCTGAACGGGGCGTCTTCATCGTGGTTTAAAAGGGCGCGTCATCATCCATTGGTGGGAAATCATCCGGGAGAGGCTGAGGCGGTTGCTGAGACGGGGCGGCATCCTGACGGCCTTTCTTACCGCCCTTCGCTTTCGGGGATTTAGCTGCGGCCTGAGCAGGTTGTGCCGGGGTGGCAGGATTCTGCGGCTGCGCGGCGCTCTCAGGCACTCCGGATTCACGGCGGCCGCCGAGCATCTGCATGGTGCCGTTCTGCCCGACCAGCACCTCGGTGACGTAGCGCGTGACTCCGGCATCGTCCTGCCAGTTGCGGGTGCGCAGCTGGCCCTCGATGTAGACCTGTGCGCCTTTACGCAGGTATTCGCCCGCCACTTCCGCGAGCTTGCCGAACATGACAACACGGTGCCACTCGGTGTTTTCACGCATCTCTCCCGTCTGCTTGTCACGCCATGTTTCAGACGTGGCCAGCGTCAGATTGACCACTGCGCCCCCGTTGGGCATGTAACGCACTTCCGGGTCCTGTCCCAGATGTCCAACCAGAATGACTTTATTAACGCCACGTGCTGCCATGATGAATCTCCTTAATCCGTTGTTTTGCCTTTTAAAACCATCACCCGTTGAGTTGCCGGGGCCGCGGTTTTGACTTTGTGCGGGGACCTGCTGAACCTGCCCCCTGGATATAACCTTCACCCGTTTGAGAGCCGTTCGCCGCGAGGGCGTAAACGAGCACGGCCCGGTGCAGATGTCCGGGGGTGAGCGGGAAATTTTTTTCGGTCTAATGAAGCGCAGCGGAATGGCCGGGAAAAATTTATTGCGAAAGGCTCTGCCGTCCCCTGGACAGCAAGACGGGTTGTGCTTGTCTCAGCCCCGGCGAATGGACTCAAACGGGTGATACGGGTACCAGGGGAAAGGAGCAGGCACCCGCCGCAACGACGAAGAGCGCGGGCGCGAAACGGCGTTGCCCCGCAGAGTGCCGGCAGTCCTTCGCCGGCACGGTGAAAGCGGCGCGACCGGGACGGTCGCAGCAAGCGCTGCCGTTGACCTTGACTTCAGACATCAGACACTAGCCGTCAGGCCCGAAACCGCGTAGCGGGTTCGGCGGAGCCCGGCGGGTGCGAAGCAGCTGCCCTGGCGGAGTGTGGCTCGACGACCGGACAGCGCAGCTGGCCGGGAGCCGAAGGTGTCCAGTGTGGGTATGCTTTTAAAGCCTTTAAGGTTTAAAAAGAGGCATCACAGCAGGGAGAAGAAGAGGAAGCAGGCAGACAGCAGGCAGCAAACAGGGAAGACGCGGAAAGGAAATGCGGGCGGCGCGTCAGCGCGGCTCGGTTTTCCCGGCGCCGCAGGCGCGCGGTCTTTCGAGGCCCGGCCAGACGGGGACAGGTGCCCCGCCGGCTTAACGTGTCATCAGACGGTTATTCTGAGAATGGCGGTCGCTACCTGGGTATACGTGAATGTTCCCCGTGGCAACGGCTCCCAGACGTCCGCCAGGGACTCCAGCGCCTTTTGCTGACGCGGCCCGTCCAGACATATGCCCGTCAGAATCCCGCCAGGCTCAAGCAGAGTTAATGCCCGCCGGATATGCCGGATATCATCACCGCGATGAAACGGCGGATTCATGATAATTCGGGTATACCGGCGCTCCGGATGATATTCGAGAAAATCTCCGCACCAGATCCGGACCTCCGGGAAATGCGCCTGCAGGTGACGGGCTAACCCGGCGTGCAGCT
This sequence comes from Klebsiella sp. w6, assembly GCF_033100215.1. NCBI lineage: Bacteria > Pseudomonadati > Pseudomonadota > Gammaproteobacteria > Enterobacterales > Enterobacteriaceae > Klebsiella > Klebsiella sp. w6. The sequence continues at coordinate 72,694 of NZ_CP136908.1, read as the reverse complement.
CCACGGCGTCACACTTCGCCCGGGGGACTGCATCCCTGATCGCCTGCAGTATGGCGCCCGTTCCGGCACTGGGTTCCAGTATGCGATCGGTTTCCCGGACATCAGCCAGCTCAACCAGCCGGCGACATTCCGGGGAGGGGGTGACAAAAAGCTGCGAGCTACCCTGAATTTCAGCGACAGGGGCGCGCCCTTCCAGTTTGTCCCGCATCGCCTGAATACGGTGTTTAAGGTCATGATGCATGAATGTACTCCCTGACCTCCCCGGCAAGATGCCGGGGAGCCTTCCTGTTATTTTTTCGGAATTTCAACGGTTTTCATGTCTGTGATATACACATTCACGAGCGTACAACCGTGCGTCATGCACCGGCGGAAGCGGTAGGCGCCGTGTGTTTCGGTTTCTGCAGCACCCCGCACGCCTTTATAATCAGCGGGTAATTTCGCCCACTCGGCTTTTGTCATTTCCCGGAACCCTTCCCCCGGATAATTGACGATCGGTGGGCGCTTCGCCGCTTTTTTCGCGTCGCTGGCTTCCTCCGCTGTCGGGGCTTTGTAGTCCGTGATACGGTCGGGCGTGAGTTTCATCGTGCCGCTGTAGCCCAGAAAGCGATAACCGGGCGTTTCGACTGAACTCACCTCCCCCTTACTCCGGTTAACCCGGAGAATGGTTAACCATTCTCCCCGGCTCAGTACCTGCCCGCCTGGTTCAAATTCCTGTGTTCGGGTGACAACTCCACCGTTTTCATTGAGCATCGCGCGTTCGTAGGCCAGGCGGTTCTGGTAATGATTAACCCAGCGCTGTTGGTGGTTAATCGTGCGCTCATGACAGCGGATCGCAATATCACGCGCCTGTTCAAAAGTAATGATCTCCTCAGACAGGGCAGAATGGAGAGACATCGAGCCCTCATACTGGCTTTTCTCTGCCGGGCGGGGGTATTTGTCGAGCGTGAAGCAGGCATGAATATGATCATAATTACTGACCAGTAACGCCATTTTCAGATCGAGCGTCTGCGCACGCCACATCGTCATATACTTTTCAGACCGGGCAATGTGCTTTTGGGACTTGCGTAATTCCGCCTCGATTTTTTTGATACGGCGGTAACGCACATCCGGACGCTCCTTGTATTTCGCGTGCCGCAGAGAGGCCTGCGCGCGCTGTTCCCAGTATTCGGCGCGCTCGAACAGCATCACCGCACGTTTCATGCCGTTCTCAATTTTCTGCGCATGCCGGCGCGCGCGGCGCTCGCTGTGGTGGCCTACCAGGATCGGCTGTCCCAGCGGGACAGCCGATGCCAGCGAATCAACATGCGCAAGCGCCTGCTCCGATTCAACCGCCCGCCGGTCACTGTAGTCACTGAACCGCCCGGCGCGCTGCTCCTGGCGATCAAACAGAGTGCTGTCCTCGTCCTCGATATCACCGGCGAGGGAAAGCAGGACATCCTCCCGCCCCGGCGTCCAGGCTGGCGCCACAAAGAGTTCCTGTTTGGGCGCCCAGCGAAAGCCTGCTTTGTTGATCAGGGAATACGTTTCTTCATCGAGCCGTAATGATGCGTAAAGTCGCAATTTATTATCATCGGGTGAATAAGTTGCCCGGTAAGTCTGGCTGACGGTATTTTCCGTCATGATCTGTGCGGTAGTCGGTGTCATTGTGTTTTCTCCTTCCTGCAGTTGCCGCCCCTCGCGGGGCGGCTCACCTCATCAGTTAAATGCGCGTTTCAGTTCCAGCGTGCGGAGTACCTGCCCGAGGGCTGTATTTTTCATCGCGGGGATGTGGACACCGCGCCCTTTGCGGTGACTTCTGGCGATATGACGCCCAAAAGCTCTGAGAGCGGGATCAATCTCAGGTGCGGTGATATCTGCGCGCAGAATGCGCGAATGACGACGGGGCTTTACAGCGCCTGCGGAAGGTGAAAAAATAGAAATGATCATAAAGTTGACTCCTTATGGTAGTTAACGAAGCCGGAAAAACCGTTCGTGCGATTTTTACGGCGTGGGAGAAGCAGGGTTTACCCTGCTTTTTTCATACCTGCGGTTTGCTTCCCGCCTCTTCTTCCTCCTTCTTAACTTGATCGGTAATGTCTTCAGGTGCGCCCAGAAACCAGCCTTTGACGGGTTCACAGCGTTCAATAAACGCTTTTATCGCCCGTTTTCCGGTCGTGGCCTGCACCCGGGTAAACATCGGCAGATTGCCGCTGGCATTGCTTCCCAGAAATGCGATCCGATACGTTCGCAATGAAGGATCCTGCATTTTTCTTTTTCCTGATTTTTAAAGAACATCACCCGTTGAGTTGCCGGGGCCGCGGTTTTGACTTTGTGCGGGGACCTGCTGAACCTGCCCCCTGGATATAACCTTCACCCGTTTGAGAGCCGTTCGCCGCGAGGGCGTAAACGAGCACGGCCCGGTGCAGATGTCCGGGGGTGAGCGGGAAATTTTTTTCGGTCTAATGAAGCGCAGCGGAATGGCCGGGAAAAATTTATTGCGAAAGGCTCTGCCGTCCCCTGGACAGCAAGACGGGTTGTGCTTGTCTCAGCCCCGGCGAATGGACTCAAACGGGTGATACGGCGCCAGGGGGAAGGAGCAGGCACCCGCCGCAACGACGAAGAGCGCGGGCGCGAAACGGCGTTGCCCTGCAGAGTGCCGGCAGCCCTTCGCCGGCACGGTGAAAGCGGCGCGGCCGGAACGGTCGCAGCAAGCGCTGCCGTTGACCTTGACCTCAGACATCAGACACTAGCCGTCAGGCCCGAAACCGCTTGCGGGTTCGGCGGAGCCCGGCGGGTGCGAAGCAGCTGCCCTGGCGGAGTGTGGCTCGACGACCGGACAGCGCAGCTGGCCGGGAGCCGAAGGTGTCCAGTGCGGATGTGCTTTTAAAGCCTTTAAGGGTTAAAAAGAGACATCACAGCAGGAAGAAGAAGAGAAAGCAGACAGACAGCAGGGATCAAACCGGAAACGTAAGGATGCAGGCTGGAGAGAATATGTTTTTCATGCCGCCGGAAAGTAGCCATGATAAACCGGCGGCATACCAGACGGGGCGTCAGGAACGGAGCTTATTTTCCTTCCTGAACTGCGCAACGCTATACCAGATTGAAGCCAGGAAAGCGAAAACGGTGATCAGAACACGAAATTCGTCACCCGGCTCTTTCCCCTTCAGCATCAGCGTTATGATGATGCCGGCAACGATAATCCACGCAATACCACTCCAGAGGCGCAGCTTATCCGCCACGACATTAATCAGAACAAAAGCAACGGCCAGGATAGCCCCCCACAGAGCCGGAACAGGCTGAAACGGAATAAAAAACAGGTTAATACCGGTTAAAAGCGTCACGGCAGCAAACATCAGAGACATACGCACAGATTACCCTCCCTGGACACACTGAGTAAGAAAATCAATTCTGCTGATCCTCGCCCGGTTTATTATATTCAGGCGCATTTGCGCGCGGCAACTGCTGACTGTTCAGCCGATGTACGCGGAGCCGTTCACGGAAATACTCGCGCAGGTGCTCAGGCTGTTCCCGTTCAACAAGTTCCGGCACGACGGGCTTGCTCATCCTTTCCTGCCAGGCGACAGCAGCGGCCACCTTATCGACGGCAACTTTGTCCTGCTCCTCTTTTGAAAAAGAGGCAATATTCCACTGCGACATACGCAAATTCCGCAAAAGAAGAAAAGGTACGCAGATATTACGCTCTTAATCCTTAACTGGCGACCTGTTGAGGTGAGGCCTGTACGCAGCGCCGCAGGCGTGGCGAACCGCCTCACCGGCAGGCGAAGCCTGCCAGGATTTTCGCGCGGCCGCACCGATCTGCGAAGCCGGGTAAGCTCCCCACAGATCGTGCCGTCTCAGACCTTAAACGGAGCGTCGGGTGCCCCGATGTAGTATCAGTCCAGAGCCGCGTAAATAGCAGCGCATTCGTCATGAGAGTCAATGAAATTCCACAGCTGCGATTCCCGCAGCATCAGGTGGCGTGTCAGGGCAGCATCACCGCGTTCATGGTGCAGCCAGATACGGCGGTTGATCGCCAGCGCCGTAATGATAACTCCGGCCGCATCCGCGCTGACGGACCGATCAAACCAGTTATCCGGGTTAGTCAGATGGAAACGGTCACCGTCAGGCATCATGTAGCCGCCGCCCTCCGGAATACGGATGAAATGCCAGAAGCCTCCGCAGTAATCGGTGATGTGTTTCTCAGCGAGCGCATAGACCTGCATCTCTCCGGCCAGAAAATCGTTACCAAACAGATCCGGCAGGAACGAGAGACGGTCGGACTCCTCTACATTCAGCATGGTTTGACGGGCATGATACATAGCAACCTCCACAGGTTCATAAGATTGCGGCACCGGGTTGTGCCGTGCCGACACGACAGCCCGGCGGAAAGCGGAAGATGCAGGGGCGACACCGGAGGCCGCAGCGCAGATAAAGCACGAAGCTGGTCTGGACGGTTTTCGAGCGAAACCTGAGCGAGAAAACGACGGGAAGAACGGCGAGCATCATAAAAAAACTGCGACCGGGCGAGGATGGCGGCGTCAGCGAACCCTTGCATCTGCAGCGGCCGGGCTAAAGTGAAGGCACGGCACTACCCGAAGCGATGGAGGTCCCCTGTCGCGGTTTACGAGCGCAGGGAGAAAAGCGGAGGCTGGCATCGCGACGCGATGGCTGCGTATAAAGGCCGCAGACCGGAGGGAGGGGGCCGGACAAAGCGGAGCCGGCGGCAACGACAAGCCGGCGACGTCCTTATCCGGTGTTGATGGCATGGCGCCAGTTTATCAGTTGCCTGTCACCAGGCGGCCCGGGAGACCTCTCGTTCTGAGCTTATCGGCGATCTGGTTTATCACTGGCCACGGAGATACCAATGTACATACCGCTTCCCCAGATAATCTGAGAGAGCACAAATAGCCACTGAGGGACGTCAACAATCAACAGCGGAAGAAGAGCAACCGTCACGATTAAAATCAGGCGGCTACCGAATTGCCGGCGCACCGGTTCAGCGGCGTCAACCGGGACGCCTGCATATCGCAGAACCTGCCTTAAACCCGTATTCATAATCACTCCACTCAGAATAAATGCACTGTACTTCAGTATATTACATTTTATTAGATAACGATTCTCCGGACTGGCAGTGATCCTTCTGAAATTTCCCTGTTTTTGCAGGAACAGCAAATGGTTACAGACAACGGCAACAAGATGACTTGAAAAAAAACGGCCTCCGCAAAATAATACTGTATATATATACAGTTTCAAGCGAGGGAAAAACGATGAAGTTCATTCCTGCAGTATCAGAAGCCAGCATAGTAAAAATTCCTTTGTTCACAGAGCGATGCCCTGCGGGTTTTCCGTCACCGGCTGCGGACTACACGGAGTCTGAACTGGATCTGAATGAGTACTGCATTCACCGGCGCCACTCTACCTATTTTGTCAGGGCGATTGGCAACTCAATGACTGATATTGGCCTCTATTCCGGCGATCTGATGGTCGTGGATAAAGCAGAACAGCCGCGGCACGGGGATATTGTTATCGCGGAAATTGAGGGTGAATTCACCGTAAAACGCCTGCTTCTGACGCCGCGGCCAGCCCTGCAGGCGATGAACCCGGACTTCCCTTCCCTGTACCCGGATCCGGAAACGCTGCAAATTTTCGGCGTGGTGACGGCCTTCATTCATAAAACCCGGAGGGCAGACTGATGTTCGCCCTGGCAGACGTCAACTCCTTCTACGCCAGTTGCGAGAAGGTTTTCAGGCCGGATTTGCGCGGCAAACCTGTCGTCGTTCTCAGTAACAACGATGGCTGCGTTATTGCCCGGAGTGCTGAAGCCAAACGGCTGGGTATAAAGATGGGAACCCCCTGGTTCCAGCTCAAAGAGGCGCAGTTTCCTGAAAAACTGTACGTTTTTTCCAGCAATTACGAGCTCTACGCGAGCCTGAGTAACCGTGTGGTCGCCCTGCTGGAAGAGCTGTCGCCCCGCGTCGAACAATACTCAATTGACGAATGTTTCCTGGATGCCCGGGGAATTGGCCACTGTATGGATCTGGAGAATTTTGGCAGACAGCTGCGTGGGCATGTTCTCAGTGGAACCGGACTGACGATCGGTGTCGGCTTCGGCGCCACAAAAACACTGGCCAAATCGGCGCAGTGGGCGTCAAAGGAATGGCCACAATTCAGGGGGGTGCTGGCGCTGTCGCCCGAAAATCCACGCAGAACGGCAAAATTACTCAGCCTGCAGCCGGTGGAAGAAATCTGGGGCGTGGGGAACCGGATAGCGAAAAAGCTGCACGTTATGGGGATCACCACTGCCCTGCAGCTGTCGCTGACGAACCCCACATTTATCCGGAAAAACTTCAACGTAGTGCTGGAGCGCACGGTACGTGAGCTGAACGGCGAGAGTTGCATTTCGCTGGAGGAAGCGCCGCCGCCGAAACAGCAGATTGTCTGCAGTCGCAGCTTCGGGCAGCGGATCACCACCTACGAAGAAATGCGCCAGGCCGTCTGCCAGTATGCCGAGCGCGCGGCGGAAAAGTTGCGCGGTGAGCGACAGTACTGCCGGCATATCAGCACCTTCATCAAGACGTCCCCTTTTGCGGTTAATGAGCCGTATTACGGTAACGTGGCCACGGAAAAACTGAACACCCCTACCCGTGACACCCGGGACATTATCGCGGCAGCGGTCAGGTCTCTGGACAGGATCTGGCTCGATGGCCACCGCTACGCAAAAGCGGGGATAATGCTCAATGATTTCAGTCCGAACGGCGTCGCGCAGCTGAATCTGTTCGATGACGTGCAGCCACGGCCGCACAGCGATGCGCTGATGAAGGTACTCGACGGCATTAATCATTCCGGACTCGGGAAAGTCTGGTTTGCCGGACGGGGTATTGCGCCGGACTGGCAGATGAAACGGGAGATGCTGTCACCGGCATATACCACCCGCTGGAAGGAGCTGCCGGTTGCCCGTTTCTGACCGTCGAATTGACAGACGGGACTTGCCGCAAGAGCTTACTTTACCGATCATACAGATGACTTGTCTCAGGGGGGAACCATGACAAATATCATTATGTGTGATGTGACTGCCAGCATCAGCGAACTTAAAAACGATCCGGTGGCCACCGCCAGTGCCGGCGGCTACCCGGTCGCGATTATTGACCGCAACCGCCCTGTTTTTTATTGTGTGCCCGCGGCTCTGTACGAACAAATGCTCGATGCGCTGGACGAAAAAGACCTGGTGCAATTGATAACAGAACGTCAAAACCAGCCGCTGCGTGAAGTGGATCTCAATCAGTATCTGTGATGTGCTCCGGTGCGAGGAGCAAGGAATGTATTAAGCCTATGTTACCCACACGGTTATCCCCCGTTACTGTGGATAATCAATATGTTGTGTTTTATTCAGCTGCATTACCTACCATATGTTGTGTCCCTTATCCCCTCCCCCGTTCTTTTTAGTGATCGGACAGCGTGACAAACGACACCACAGTGGAAATGCTACTGACGGGATGATGTTCACCCAGGGTCGTAAGAACGGCCGGGACTGGTTACCGGCCGGACGAAGGACCGGCCAACGCGCAGCGGCGGCAGCTGGTTTCAAAAATGCTGGCGGAAATCTAAAAATTAAGCCGCACACCCCGCGAAAATTTGCAGATTTCACGGAGCGAGGCTTTTTCAGATCAGGTTTTGCATCTTCGCCCTGGCCGCTTTCAGACGGGCCTGCTCACCGGCATCCTGAGAGTGTTCTGGTGAAGCTGTACTCTGAAGCCCTCCTAACGCCTTCAGTACCTCTTTCAAATCGCCTGAGGAGGGTTTCCAGCCTGTTATCGTAGCAATCTGACTAATGACTTCATCCGCATTCAGTTCTCTGGTGAATAGTGCGGTTAACACGGCGGGAATTCGCGCATCAAGCTGATGCATTATCAGGCCGGTTATCAAAGCCTGCCGATATAACTCCCCCCGGTTTTTCCGGGGGACAGTTTCGATTTCAGCCAGTGCAAGACGATCGGCAGAGTCCTCCGGGTGAAGGTACAGCGAAAGTTTTTTCCTTTCTTCGCCGTCGTGCATCGATTACTCCTCCGCTTTGAAGCGTGCAATCGCCTGGACCAGCGCTGTCTGAGGTTCGTCCATAAGAACAACCTTTTCGCCAAGGTGGTTCCATGCCTTACGAACAGCATCGGCAATAAGTGCGGCACCGCCACCGACAATGTATACGCGGTTTACGTTTCGATACTGCAGCAAATCATCAACAACCAGCTCGCCCAGCTTATGTATCGCTGTATCAATGGTATCCAGTACCAGATTTTGTTTAGCAGCCTCATTTACAACCTGCCCCACAAAATCCAGGTTCTCCCTGTTTTTGATCAGCTCGTCAGCAATCATTGGACTGGTATCACTGCTGGCCATTTTCAGTGCAGTGAGCGTGGCTTTCGTGACCATTGATACGCCAATATCAGGATTACCATGTACTGCCGAAACGTCCTCAAACTGGCCAACAATAACCCCGACATCCAGGGTCGTACCACCGAGATCGATAACCAGTGATTTTTCGTACTGGCCCACATTGTCAGCAACCAGGCGTGTAAAGACAGCTGGGAGTGATTCAGGCATCACTTCAACGCTTTTAATGGTAAAAGTTACCCCTTTGTTCAGGGTGACTTCCCGCATCAGGTTGCTAATTTTTCTCTCAATGTTAAGCGTGTTTTTCTGGCAGTCGGCCGTGTAAAACTCGCTGATAGGTAACGTAACGGTGAGATCTATCTCCTGGGGTTCAATTCCACTGTTCAGTAATGCGTGGTGAACTGCCAGCACGTTTGTATCAGAGTACTGGTACTCAATGTGAGTCGTGCTGATCGCAGCTTCGCTGACCGGGTCGTAAGTATATTTGCGGCCATCGAGCAGATAGTTATAGGTACGACTGCTGCCTAAGCCCTCGACTTTCCAGTTATGGCGAAAAGAGTTCACTGATACCGCACTTTTCAGCGTCTTCCCTTCAAACCAGGCAAGTTTCACGTTTGTAGAACCATCATCGCAAAAAATTTTCATACCTATCTCCATTGATACTCAATTTGAGTATTCATCTTCACCCCATAACTACTCACATTGAGTAAATACGTTCATAAACCGCAGGTAAGTACTCAAACTGCGTACTTCGCCGGGTCGTTTAATTACTCAGTTTGAGTATTATATCATTTATCTTGCAGCAATCTAGCATTTAGCTAGCATAAATCTTGCTGCAAGATTGCAACTATAAAAAGAATGCAGCAAGATTGCTGCATTCCGGATTAGTATCCCTGTTTTTCCTTATATGCCTCAACTGCTTTTTCCAGAACTTCCACCAGTTTCAACCCCTCACGCTCTGCGATATCCCTGATCTCCTGGTCGAAAGCAGGTGTGACACGTGTTGCAAATGCCAGCGTCCTGTTTGTTTTTCTGGCAGAACGGCCATCGCGGCGGGTATATGCCTCGGTCACTGTTTGTGTACCCACAGGATCATGGTGCACTGGCGATAAGTCCGCCTGCTGTATCTGTACATCAGTGGCAGCGACTGCAGGAGCTATCTCAGGCGCGTTCAGGCTGGTAGCCACTTCGTCAGGGCCTGGGGGTACACCCAGCCCACCACGGGCTCTTTTAGTTTTAAGTTTTGATGCATCAGCCATTACTCTTCTCCAATCTTATCGATGAGCGCCTGGATAAGTTCATCAGCTCTCTCGTTTAAACCTTTATAGCGTGTTTCTGTCACTGCAAGTCCTGAGTTCATCGCTTTTCTGTAAGCAGGCTTCTCAAAAAGACATCCAGCTAAAGTTTCATAACCCGCCTCACTGATATATGCACGAGCATCCAGCTCTTCCGCTTCGGTACCTACACGGCTTAAAGCAAAGACCAGTTTTGAACGTGGCACGCCTTCTTTTACAAGCGCGTTGAAAACTTTAATGGCCGGGACAAGATCGTCAAGGGAAGCCCCCGTTGGCTGGACGATAAGGTCGGCCACCTTAGCAATTTCCGAAGTCCCTTTGCTTGCACGAGCTGGTCCATCAAGAATGAGAAGATCAAACTCGCCGGCAGATTCTATGGCCTGCTTTGCTGTTGAAAATACTTCGACTGAAGCAACCGGTGGTAAACCAGCTGACAGACGTCGGCGGTGCCACTCAGCACTCGTTGCCTGTTCCAGGTCGAGGTCAGCTAATTTTGTTTTGATGCCACAGGCAGATGCTTCACGCGCTAACGCTCTCGCTTTAGTGCTTTTGCCCACACCACCTTTCTGGGAAATAAAACCAACTATCCAGGCCATCTAGCCCCCTTTACTTGCTGCTATCTTGCAGCAAACATTAGTATAAACCTGATTGAGGTTAGGAAAGTAACTCTTCCTGAACAAGATAACAGCTTGCAGCAAGATTGCAATAATCAAAAATCTAGCAGCAAGATTAAATCTTGCAATAAAGGAGAGTGCAGGAATTAACAGACGAACAGTAGTGTCACGTTAACGATAACGAAAGCAGCAAGCTTTATGCAATCTTGCAGCAATAATCAAAGAGAGCTCACTGAGGATTGTATCGATAAATCGGCAATATAGCGGCAAGATTGCAGCAATCACGCAGACATCACAACATGAGCCGAGCGCCAGAAAATCACTGTCTGGAAACTACGTCATTATAAGCCCCGACGGCTGCATGAAGCATGCTAGCAGCAATCTATTTTATTGCTGCTAGCATGCTGAAAGATTGCTATTAGAATCAGGCAGCGCTCGCCGCAGCCATGTAACCGAGCGTAGCGAGCGAACTGGCGAGGAAGCGAAGAGGAACCGTTCCGGCAGATAGTTCTTACGCTCAGCACAAGAAGAGTTTTCCATCCTCTGTGGGGAACAGGTCAACTTCGCGGACGGTCAGGACTGTGGGAAACAGGTCAACTTCGCGGACGGCCCGGACTGTGGGAAACAGGTCAACTTCGCGGATGGCCGGGACTGTGGGAAACAGGTCAACTTCGCGGACGGCCCGTACTGTGGGAAACAGGTCAACTTCGCGGATGGCCGGGACTGTGGGAAACAGGTCAACTTCGTGGACGGCCAGGGCTGCGTGAAACACCACATGTATAGGCACACACAGATAGCGTGTTCAGGGCAACAAATGTGACAATCTGCCCTCATTAATTATGTCGAACTTGCCCTCATGTCATATGACTAACGGGAAGAGGGGAAAATCTAGTGTGACAAACTGCACTCATTTAACTGTGACAAACTACCCTCAGGATAGGGTGACAAATTGCCCTCAATTCTGGCTCCACTACCGGTTACAGCCAAAAAAACTATGAGTAAGCGCAGGATGCCAGGGAGGGAACATCAAAACTGTGACAAATCACCCTCAACCTTCCAGATCAAATGTGACGAAGCACCCTCAAATCTGTGACAGATAACCCTCAGGCTATTCTGTTGTCATCGAGGTGATATCACGGAAGGAAAATACTATATGAGTCGTCTGGCGGCCTTTCTTTTTCTCGATGTAAGAGAGGCGCATAGGTGTCCGGCTATTGATCTCATCAACACTTGCCTGCAGGAAACGACGGCGAAAATCCGGCATACGCTGATAACTTTGGGGTAGTTGGTAGCGCTCCATGATCCAGTCGATTTTCAGGGACACGACACCAGAGCCATCAGGTTTACGGTACTGACACAGGGATTCGTATAAACGCATGGCATACGGATTGGTAATCTCTTTTGTTTCACTGAGCCGGAACTGCGTAAACCGGTTCTGTAACCCGATGAAGAAGGGAATCAGATATGGGTTGATATGTACGCTGTAAAGCCCTCTGGATGGGCTGTGCGCACGTTTGATAAACCAGGGAAAGGATTCATACCCTTTTTCATCGCCGGCATCCTCTTCAGGGCGATAGAAAACTACTTCCTTACCCGCAAAACCTTTTAAAGCCTGTCGTATATCCTTACTGGCTTCAGCGGAGGTCAGCCCGAAAGTTTCAGCGTATTTAGCAACGTGAATTTCGCAGATGCCGTCATGTTCCTGCAGGGAGCCGTCGGATTTTCTGATCTGGTCAACGAACAGATACAGCATACGCTTTTGATCCCTGGAGAGACTATATGCCGCCTCAGTCAGCTCATTTGACTGGACAATCCGCGGGCTATTTTTACGTTTTTTATGGTTTATAACCGCTATTTCCGCCATGACAGGTCCATGTGAAGTGTGACAGGTTTTCAGATTGTCACACTTTATAAAACAGAGTCAACAGGGAGGGATAACTTTGTGAAAAGCAACGCTTCCTGAGGGCAATTTGTCACAGAGTTAAGGGCAACTTGTCACAGAAAGGACGGCTATTTGAGGGTGATTTGTCACACTGAAAGGGCGGTTTGTCACAGATCCCTCTCTGGAACCCGCATGGATAAAGGCCTGTGGGCATTCTAAAAATAAAGATCTAACAACTATTAAAAAAGATCTTATAAAAATATCCCCGTGGATAAGTGGATAACCCCTAGGGGAGGTGATTTTTCAGCCATTGAGCGTATGCAGAATTTAGGAGTTCTGTTCCCTGGTGCTTCCTCGCTCACTCTGGGCTTCGCCCTGTCGCTCGGCTGCGGCGAGCACTGCAGGCTCGATCATATCCGTCGCCAGAAGTTAGACATACAGCCTATTCTGTCCAGTTCTGCTGGGTGTGCTGGATCTGGGCTGGTAATATCAAAACACTACGATGAGTGGAGCCAATGATGAAAGCGGTAAGGCAATGAGTGATGGCTATCTGGCCAGACTACGCGAATTAGATAAATTACTGCATTTACACTGTAAGTCTTAGCTGAGAGAGCAGTTTGATATCACAGGTTACCTAACTAAGGCCGCGCCAGTAGCTTTTTTACGCCTGTCTTCCACTCCCGCGCCATAGCTTGACGTTACAGAACCGCGAATGCAGCTTTTAGCGCCTCTCAAGTTGTTTCATCAGCGCTACCGCATCGGCTTCCGGCATGGCGAACTGCACACGATGGCGCGCCGCGACATCGAGCGCAAACACCTTCGTATAGACCTCCGTCGAGCTAATCGATTTGTGGCCCATCAGGCTCTGCAAAACCTTCAGTGGTATGCCGGCGTACAGCATGTGCATCGCGTAGGAGTGACGGAACGTATGGGGGGTCACAGGTACTGAGAACGTCACCCCGTCGGCCGCTGCGGCCTCCACCGCTTCGCTAAGCCAGGTGCGCACGGTACGGTCAGTAATCTCCCAGATACGCGCCTTCTCCACTTTGCCGGTGCGCTTGTTTCGTCTTTCCAGCGGAATTTTCAGGGTTGCCACCATCATCTGCAGCTGGCTGACGTAGTGGTGATCGGAAAGCGGAACCAAACGATGAGCCTGACTACCGGCCGGCGCTCGACCTGCTGTTCTGGCCGTTTTCTCTGTGCGCTGCTTGAGCGTGGCCAGCTGCACGAACGGATATGGCGGCGCCAGCGAAAAATCCCCCCGGGTCAGCGCGAGCGCTTCATTAATGCGCGCGCCGGTGTTCCACAGCGTCGCCATCAGCATCTTGCGGTGAAGATCCGGCACGTAATGGAGCAGGGCGCTGACTTCCGGCGCCAGCAGGTATTTCGGCAGTTCATCCTGCACGAGCGCCATCTGGCGCAGGGCGAGGGCGGCAGGGTAATCGATGGCCACCGGGAGCAATGTTCCGGGAGATGCCGGAGATCCAACTGGAACCAGGTTATTCATAATTTCTGTTAACTTTTTTCTTTGCCGAGAATTTTCTTCGTAATATTACCGGAGTCAGGATGACTAACCAGCCAGAATACAGACGAAGTCGCAAACAAAACTACCCCGTCAATGACGGTAGACACGATATTTTCGGGCACAGGTTTCACTCCTCTTCAGCGGGTTGCTATGGAACGGGAACATTCATGACACCAACATCCAGTAGATAAAGCCCAGAAAAGTCACCAAGCCCACCCAGAATAAGTCCTGGTTGGATAATTTCTCCCTCAGGATAGAAAGGAGATTTGTCTGCAGGTCAACGAGCTCCTCACTTTGCGAGGCAAGATCCCTTTCCAGCTCCAGGATTCTTTTCTGCGACTGAGCACACAGGGTAGCCAGCCGGATGACACCGGTTGCCCGTTGCGCCACCTCCTGGTCAGAATCTCCGCTCTGCGGCAGAGACAGTTTTTCTGCCCATAGTGGCAGGGCATCACATTTCTCGTCCGGGAGCTGGCCCCCTTTCCTGTGCCACAGATGATAAAATGGACGATTCCTAAGTGAAGTAATTAACTTATTATGCGACCGTTTTTTGCCTTCGAGCTGCACGATTTTTTCCTGCAGCCCGCGATAACAGTCTTCCAGCCGGTGTACCGCGGATACCAAGGGCTCCACCCGGAGCGTTGAACACCTGCCCCGTGGCAACTGCAGTTCGTCTGCCCGCAGCGGCATTGAGCTGGTTTCCCCCTCCGGGAACCGGAAACCCATTGCGTGCCACAGCCTGTCCCTCCGGATCTTGTTTTCTTCGTTTTCTTCATCAACCCGGGAAATTTCAATCGGCAAAACCAGGGTTGCTGGCGGAAGGCCTCTGGCCCAGAGAACAAACTGCTGCGTGATCCAGCTACCCAGGCCGAGTCGCTGCAGGCGGCGTTCCAGTCTGAACTCATCTGTAAACAGATGCAGGGCCTTCTGTTGAGGCCAGTAGATTGCAGTGAAAGTCTGAGTCTTCGTCTGTTTGGTATCGGCCAGGTACAGTGTCATTATGCAGGAGACCCGGTACAATCCGTCGGGAAAATGGTCAGAAGTTGGCCCCCACGATTCCTCCCTGCTCAGAATAACGACCAGATTTTCCTCCTGGCGGGTACTGTTATTTGTAATGCTCTCCGGCAATGTCACGAGCCACATTGTTTTGTCGTCACCAGTCCGGGTAACACAGTCGGTCATGTTTTTTTCCCTAACAGTGAGCAATACACTTTAAAGACCTTATCGATGAGGCAGGCTTTCCACGGCGGAGCGCTGTGTTCAGACTGCGGCAGATGGTAGTCACCCGTGAGCACCCAGAAATCAGGCTGGCCTGATTGTTCTGCCACCATTCTGCCGTTTCGTTTGAGAATTTTTGGAGATCGCCATTTCTGACGCCGGCGGGCTGTCTCGATGGGGCTGTCCTCATTAAGGCCAGAATAAAGCCACAGCTCCTGGTGGCCATATACATCCTCAAGCTCCCGGACCACATCGTTAAATGAGCTAAATGTTGGTGTACCCATACCTCGCCTCAAAAATAGTATCCGGTTCAATAGTCATTCTTGCCAAACAGCTGAGGCAGTTCATCAAACAACATCACATGGCGGGTGCGCTTTCCCTTGAAAATGCGCCTCATCACTGGCGTGAAATCCGCAGGCTCCCAGCCATAGGGCCACGTATAGAAGATTCCGGCTTTCAGCGTGTTATCTGGTCGTTCAGGGCCAGCGACGATACGTCTGACCTCCCTGTTCAGCGCCTCACCGCGCAGGCCATACTGCCCCAGGTAGCGGCGCAGCCGCGTTCTGGGCATCGGCGGGTCAGATTTCACGTAACCATTAACATCCAAATGCTGCGTGGCGGTGATGATAGTCATGCCGTACCTGCGCATGGTGCGGAAGGCGGCGGCCATCACGTCCGTTTCGGTCTCTGGTTCGTCATATGTTCTGTTCATCTGGTTTCCTGTTATACGTTGCCGTGATGCACCGAATCATTCATCATTTTTTTCAGTATGTTCAGTAGCGTTATCCGGAGGGGTAGCTTCGGCCACTTCTTTCAGTATTGATGACCATCCCCCGGCAAACCATTCGCCCGGATCTTCACCACTGAGTACCTGCTGCAGCCAGCGGGAAGGGGAGCGACGTCTGGCGTCACGGAACCAGACCGGATGGTGCTGACCCATGACTGACCAGAAATCAAAATCCGGCTCCGGGGGGGAGAACACATACGCATTCATGACCAGATTCCCGCCGTGTTGTCTGAGGAACAACAAAAATTCTTTCAGGTTTACATACCCCCCCGGCCCCATACCGGCACCAAGGAAAAACGCCTCTGTTACCACGCCGGCAGTGATACGGCCGTTCTGCTCATGCTGGCGCAGGATCATCAGGGTGCCATCATGGCGCCCACCGGCGATGCGGATGAACTCAAAGACATACCTTTCATCATCATCCGGGAAGAAAAACTCCTCCCAGCTGACACCAAAATACGTCCCCAGGATCACCAGCGGGAACATCTTCCCGTCACCGGTGGTCAGCCAGTCTGCACTGGCGCCGAACCGGCTTTCAATCCGTTCAGCCAGCTCACGGGTTAACTCACCGGCGCCATCGATACAGTCCAGGAGCAGTCCCGGGGAAACATGTAACCGGTGAGCTATCCGTACCTGGTCGGCGATCCGCGTCGGCCCGGGTTGCCCGGCCCCCGGGAAAAAGCCGTCAGCGGACAGACGGTCAAACAGGGCGCGCAGACGCCCGCCACATTCCTTCTGCCACTGTTGCCGGCTGGAGAGAATTTCCGGTGAGGTGGTCCCGGCAGGATACTGTCTGGCCAGCGCCAGGCGGATCTCTCCTTCGAGTGAACGTTCATTTTTCATCGCTGACTGCTCAATGCGTGCAAACAGCGCATCGTCAACATTTCTGGCCTGGATCTTCGCCATGACTCCTTCCTTATGCAAAACGTATTCAGGACTGGTAAATGGTCTTTGAAGTAAACATGAAACCTGATTTACCGCTATAACAATAAATGTATACGTTATGATTCATTTTGTATACAAAGGAAGAAATCAGCATATGATTAGGCATGAAACAGTCACGCCGTTAAATTACCGGATGACCGTTTCCGGCAGATCCGATTTTCCTGCGTATAACAATTTTCCGGAAGTGTACCACGCACACGGAATAAGCAAAGCGGCGTTTTCCGGTGGTGAGCAGGCGGTCACGGGGCAGGGGAGGGACACAACATATAGCGTCATTGTCAGCTGATCACACCGCTACATATTGTGTTAGGGGGCCGCAGAGCGCCGGTGGGTCTGCCGGAGATCCGGAACTAGCTTTTTTCGGATCTGCGATGAAAAAGAGCGAAGGGAACCAAAAACTATATTTTGATTACAGAAAAATCCTTGTGTAGAAAATTGACTACACGGAAAATAGGTGGTTACTATAACAACATTCGTGATAATGGAGATAAAATGATGGCCGCTATCAATATAAAGATAGATGACAATCTTAAAGATACGGGAGACGCGATTCTGCGGGAGCTAGGCCTGAATGCAACACAGTATATTACTCTCTGCTGGCAGTACCTTGCCCAGCATCGCAAATTGCCTTTCATGACAGAGACGAAGATCTTAACTGCCTCTGATCTGACAATGACCATTGCCACCCAGTTTAGGGATGTGCTTAATCAGCTGCATAAAATTCGGGACATGTTAAACTCTGAAGGCACGGATTTTTCTGAACTGTCTGCTGCAAAACAGGCTCTCTCCCGTCTTGCTGCAGACATACAACAGAACGGCTGGCGACTGGAGTCCATGCCTGAAGATCTTGATGCATCCACCCCGGCCCGTCGGATGCTGCCCCGAATTAACTATTACCTGACAGGATGCGACTTTGCCTTGTCGGATTTACCGGCAGAACTGCCTGTCCCCACCCGGATAGAGAATGAGTTTGGCATCTCGCTGAAGGCGTTCGAAACTGAGTTTGCCAGGCTGCAGTCTGTACTTACCGATACCGGTCTGCTGGCACGTCCTGCGCCGGCGCGCGAATTCGTTTACCGGGGAGAAAACGTCACAGTATCCGTCGTACAACCGGAAGATTACCAGCACGGGGCATGGCTAGTGCGGATGCAGGCAAAATCAGTGGTTCGGGAAAATGCACTGGAAGATGCCGCACTGACCTTTCCAGCACTGGAGGGCACAGTATTCCTGCCCGGTACTGTCTACGGTAAAGCGGTACGTAATTCACTGACTGGAAAATATGAGATGGGATTCTGTTTTCTCTCTGGCATCACAGAATTTCATATGTACTCCAGCGGACACGAAGAGGAAGGGAATCCAACCTCGCCTGATCAGGTGGCTTCCCGCCTGTCAGCTTGTGTGGACCAGTATGTACTGAAGAGCCTGCAGTCAATGTCAGGCAATTAATTTTAAGGATTATCGAATGTACAATCAGGATGAAGGGTGTGCAGCTCTTTTGAGAGATAGGCAGCGCATCGGAGAAATGGTGGAAGAGAGAGGGCGAATAATGTCCGTCTATAGAGTGTTTATAAAAGCAAAAACCCCGACTTAAGCCGGGGTCAAAATCTGCGGTCTTCATGAAAGGTCTTACACCCGGAGGCCATTGGTTCCTTTCACCAACCTGAGCAAAATAGTATAGGTTACGGGCAAAGGTGTCAAGTCAACACTGGCAACTGCATAGCCAGAACAAGGAAAATATATGCCGGATAGTGTGGCTTACCAGCCAGATCTAATGGACAGGATCTTCACCCAGAAAAGAATGGACAGCTACCAAAGAGTGTTCGGGAGACTGACTGACCGGGAAATGGTGGGGATTTATATCTGGAATCAGACGCTGGGTGGTGAACTCTATCCGCTGCTGAGCGCCGCTGAAATTACCCTACGAAATGCTATTGATAGTGCATTCATCGCCTTTGCAGGCCCTCGGTGGTGGAGAGGGGTTAAGTATAAAAGTTATGCCCCCGTCGCAGGCCATGTACCGCCTTTCGAGATTAAGGCGATGAAAGACAATTTTGTTAAAGCAGCTGACTATGCAAGGAAAGAAAAATACCTCCGTTATCACAAGCCAAATCACGCTCCCACTCATGAAGAAGTTGTTGCCAGCACCGATTTTTCCACATGGCAATTTGCAATGAGTGACGAGTTGCTGGGGCCGGGTCTATTCTGGAATACCATGATAACTCAAGTCTTTAAGGGACAATGGCCCTCGCAAAGCGGTGCGAAAACACTATCCACGGCCCGGGATCAGGTCAAAACGATACGCGAATACCGTAACCGCGTAGCGCATAACGAACCGTTGTGGAAGGCTTATCAGGTCAATACGCCGCAGGATGCGATTGCCTACATTAATACGAAGATTGATACCGTTGAGCAGCTGATTCAGCTGTTGTCTCCGGAAAAGCATGATCTGCTGACTAAGCACCGTCTGTTCAGTAATGCCCGCAGAATTAATTCACTACCAGAAATCATGCGATTCCGTACCACAGGTAACGCGCAGTGGCTTGGATCGTTTGGCGATGTGACGTCCGCCTTCCAGAATGCAAGAGCAAACAACAGTCCTGTCCTCTGCAAGCTCGGTCCCGGAGCCGAACCTTTCCTTATTATCCCCCATTAAGTTCAGCCGGTTGTTATACCATCATCATGATCAGACCCGGAGCCATTCCGGGTTTGGTATTTTTCGGATCTCAGGAGAGGAAAAGAGAGATTATTGCAGGATAAGCACAAAAAATAGTGATTTGTTGTGATGAGTGGATTATTGCCCAGGGAGCAAAATTTACGAAAGAGCTAGCCTGAAATGGCAACAAATAGGCCAGAGAAACTTTTTTCAGTTCATTTTCATCAACCGGCCTTAAAGGCCGCTTCGGATTTCCTAAATACAGTTTTACATAAGGAACATCGTATGACTGTATTTCTCATGGCCGTTTTCTTTGGCCTCTTAAAAACTGGCTCTCTCATTGCCCTACTTGTTGGTGCCTATAAAGGCTGGACCTTGTTTTGGAAGAACTATGATCGACTCACCCATATCTACCGCTCACAATGGCGATATCAGCGACGCTTCATACTCAAAAGAATCTGGAAACGCATCAGAACCGGCTAAGCCGGTTCTTCCAGCAGCATTCCCAGCCCGGCCAGCCAGCACAGGCAGCACCAGGTGGTGAACACCATACTGGTCTCGCCGGATTTCCACTTGCGGATGGTGCGTTCGTCCACATCCAGCCGGTTCGCCAGCTGGATGTCCGTCAGGGGGATCAGCGACAGAACGTGCCGGACATCAGCGTTTTCTGGCCTGGTCCACTCCTCTCCGGGCAGCAGGGTATGGGCATTGAAGTCACCCATTGCCACAAGCTGCTGTCGGCAACTTATCTGTTCCGGGGTCAGGGCCATCACCCTTTCTCCCTGGATACAGTCCAGCAAACGGGATGTTCCGGAAGATAATAAGTATCATGATGTTCGTTCTGTAGCCTCAGATAATTTTCAACATCACTGAGCTGCCAGCTAGAATAAATAATATTTGAAAATCCGACGTTATACATATCAATTGTTGACATAACCTGATCAATATAATCATAGGAGCATTTATAAACTTTGATTCGTGACATGTCTTTTGTAAGTAGTTTCTGAGGGGCCGGGCTGAATACATTAATTTCCAGTGGTGTGAAAAACCCGTGTTCCGGGTACTGATAAAACTTAAGAGCCAAATTATGAGCAAGGGGAAGGTACAGGACGCGTTCTTCTGTCATTTTGCAAAATACATTAGGTGATACTGTAAACACCGGACGTGGTTCTGTACTGTCAAAGTGGTGCCCGGTATGAAATATATCCACACGATGTATTCCGGAAAAAACCTCTCCGCGTAGCCAGGCCATAGTGTCAATCATTGTTATTTTTCCCTGAAGTGCGAGAAGGGAAAATAATACAAACATGGCCTTAGCTTTTTCGTCATCCCCAGAAGAAGAACGAGCTATACGAATCAGTTTCTGATAGATACTTAAAGCCGCCAGCTCCGGCATAACGTCAGACAAAGAAATTGTTTCGGAAATGATATGCTGAAGGTTGTTTTTTACTGGGTTAATGAATGACTGAAATAACTCATTTTTACCCGGAAATCTGCTTTGTGGGTTATTGAGGTTTAGTAACATCTGAAATATAGCAAAACTTGCAAGCTTCTCTACTGGAAAATCATCAGTGTCACAGTTAGCCAGACGCGGGAAATTATGGTTCTGAACCAGATCCCGGACAAGCAAAGCCATATCCTGTTCATAATCACTGAGCTCATGCTCGATATCAAAAACCTCGCCTGTGTCACCGTCGGTAAGACGAAAGCAGTCCTTACAGACGGCCACGCTGGATATCGGTAGCGGGATGTCCTTTATGTCATTTTTGCCTTCTGCCGTAGGAACCACAACGTGGGCCCAGACCCGTTGCTTCTCCTTCGGACTCTGTGCCGTATCATCACTGCGGAAGTTCCTGAGAAACCACTGTGAGAGCATGTGCTGATTTCTGGTGTATCCCATAATAGTATCCTTACATCACTGAATACAATTTAATTATTGAGCACTTTTAATTCTTTAGACAGATCATATTTCCAGTCTGATGCAGATATTCTGACCACTCCGGACAGGTCTCCAGGAAATTCAACGCCATCTTCAACTATCGCAGCGACGAATTTACGCGATAGCTTGGACATGAGCCAGCCGTGTTCTAAAACAACATTCTGCCGGGCTCTTTTTTTTAGTTCAGTTTCATTCTTGGCTTTCCCTTCATCACAGGCAGTATAAAGCACCACTGCATAGGATACCGTGTCGATATGCTTCTCAAGCTTCTCGATTATGGTCTGTCCTTCATTGGCTTCATGATGAAGTATGACAGGCTGGAAACCTTCATTTACCAGAAAAATGTAAACCTCGTTTTTTAGTTTATCATCGTGCCCATGGACAATGAATACTTTCTTCTTCATGTTTAACCCTGCATCGCTTGCCACCGTTGTCAACCCGCTGACTTGCTCAGTATTTTTTATTTTATTCTCACTAATAGAATGCTCAATAATTGGAGCGGTTTTATAGCTTGAAAGTATTTTCATCGATTCGCTCTGCAAATACTGTCGTCTTCGACCCCAAGCTCCATCGCCACCTGTGACGTTTAAGCCAACATTATTCTTAATGTCAGCGGGTGACATGGAGAATCTGATCCATGAAGGAATGGTGATAATATTATCGAGCTCAAGTAATTCCTGACGCAAGCGATAAAACTGCGAAACATATTTATCAGGACTTGATGAACCTTCATTTACAATGGTGACACACAGAGCAATGAATGTATTTACAGTGGCAATAACTGCTTCCGGTACTGTTGTGGAAGGGGATGACATCATTTCCTCGGTAGTTGTATTTTCCTTCAGTCTCACCTCAGCCTGATAGGTCGCAGGAATACCCCCTACACCCATTCTGAAATTAGGTTCGATTACTATATATTCTTCAGTACCACCATGCGGCATACTGCGTATAAGCAGATCCCCCTTTTCAATAGCAATATCGCTCCGGTTAATGAAAATCTTATTCTTTTGAACACTTCCTTTTATCCCATCAGTCCTGTCGCCATTTCGCTTAACAAGGGAAAGAGTGTCACGCATCAGTTGTGCTAACGGCATGTATTACCCCGAAAAAAGGCTGATTAGTGTGGCCGTTAGCATAGCAAATGGTGTGAGTAATTTCCCTTGCTCGATTCGATAAATCTTCTCCATACCCTAACAACAGAACCACGTAACCTATCATCTCCGTGTTAGCCAGAAATCGGATCTGCGCGGCGGAAAACCGGCAAGCGATATGATAATTGAATCACACGAATAAAATCATACTGAATATGATATTTATCGTTAACTATAAAATAATATCTGATATGATGTTTACCAGTTAAGTATAAAATCATTACAGGTATGATTTTTTGCCTGAGCGGACATTATCAGACGGAGCGTGCAGGATGGATGAGAAAGAAGTGACGTTTTCACTCAGCTATGAGCAGCTGACCCGGTTCGCGGAACAACGCATCCGGGAATGTAAACTGGACAGCGAGGGCCTGGCATATATGACTGCATCGACCGAGGCCGCCACCGTTCTGAGCTTCTGGCATGAACTGGCCATCAATGGCTATGCCTCAGTTAATGCCTTAAAGAGAAAAGAGCTCATAGACGCCGATCACCTGCGACTCAGACAACTCATCTGGCCGGAGGCGGACAAGCAATGACTCAGGCGCGCCGACCATCGCCGCTGCAGCGGCGGGTGCTGATTGTGCTGGCCGCCCTCGATGCGAAACGTCCGGGACCGGTGGCGACAAAGGATATCGAGCGGGTGCTGGAGCTGGGCGGGGATGCCCCGGTGTACGGGCCGAACCTGCGCGCCTCCTGCCGGCGCATGGAAGCCGCGGGCTGGCTGCGCACCCTGCGCGCCCCGAACCTGCAGCTGGCCGTCGAGCTGACGGAGGCCGGTCGCGGCATTGCAGAACCGCTCTTCCAGGCAGAATGCGAGGCTGAAACGGCACGACAACGTCTGACTGACGTCCGGCGTCTGCCGTTACGCCAGACGGCTGCCGGTGATGCGGTGGAGCTGCAGCTTGGTGACGGCTATTACACCATCAGGGAAGCGGCCTACGTGATCCGTCTGGATGGTACCACCTGCCTGCAGCTGACGGATGCCGGCGGCATACGCCGGATAAAAGAGGGCGATCCCCTGCAGGTGGCCAGCTGGTATCAGACCTGTTTTGATGCAGGCCTGCCGGTCACCGTCCAAGTGAATGAGAGCCGGGACTGATCGCCACCACACAAGGAACAGGAGCATAAAATGAAAGTCACTGAACCCGGGCTGAATACGCTGATCGATAACCTGAACACCCTGATTTGCGAGGACAGCCTGCTCACGCGCAAGGAGCGTGAAACGCTGGTGCTGGCCGTCGCCGCCATCGGCGCCATGAAAGCGCGCGTCGGCATGAAAAAAGGCGACGCGCCGACCGTTGCCAGACGGGAAAAAAGGGAGAAAAAAGACCGCCAGCCTGATCCGCGTTTTCCGCGAGCCGGTCATCCCTGGCAGGAAGACGAAAAAACCTTACTGAGTGATGCGCTCGATTCGGTACCGGACGAAGAGATTAGCAGGCATCTTTTCTGGCTGTCCGAGAAACTGGGCAGAACGCCTTTCAGTGTTGCTTTCCAGATCGCGGCAATCAGGGAGCTGCAGGACGGCTGGGAGGAGCAGTTCAGGGAGATTTCGGATAACATTCGCTTGTCCGGCCTGAGCATCAGTGATTATCTTAAGCAGAACGGCACGGGCCATAACGCCTGAATGAAACTGGCGTTATTTATAAAAGGACGCCTCAGGATATGAAAAACCAATGACGAAACAGGAATGGATTTTACGACTACGGCGCTGTACATCGAAGGAAACCCTGGAAAGGGTAATAGAAAAAAATAAATATTCCCTGTCAGATGATGAGCTTGAGCATTTCAATGCCGCGGTTGATCACCGGCTGGCGGAGATGACGATGGGAAAGTTGTATGACCGGGTACCGTCAGGTGTCTGGAAATTTGTGAAATAGAACAGGTGAATTTATGAGTTACGGCTGGCTCTTCGAAAATCCGGATGATGACATTTCGGGTGATAATCATATCAGTCTGGAACACCTCCCTCCGGAACTAAAACAGGTTGCTATCCAGATAGTACAGAATCAGATTGATCGTGATACAGCAGAGAAAAAACTGGCAGAATTAATCCAGCAACTCGAGTTTGATATCACCGCTGCCGAACTGTCAGCGTATCTTTTTAAACCGGGCCATGCCTGACGGCTTACCCGGTACCATTAATACAACGTGAATCTGAAAATGATATCTCCGGAGGGGAGCATCATGGCGGGAACAGGAATTAACACGGTACGTATCGGCGGTGAAGTGAAGCATATCACCGGGCTCGATGCGCTAACACTCATGCATGAATGGTCCCGGCTGAAAAAAGAGAATGCTCACCTGTATGACTATAACCGTCAGGTTAACCGGGGCTGGCGCGGCTTTGTCCTGCGCCTGATGGGTATCCATTTGCCTGATAACGACCGTGTTCGTCTTATTATGACGGGAACAGGTATTAACACAGTACGTATCGGCGATGAAGTGAAGCACATCACCGAGCTCGATGCGCAAACACTCATGCATGAATGGTCAAAGCTTAAAAAAGAAAATGCAGACCTGTATGACTATAACCGTCAGGTTATCCGGGGGGGGCGCGGCTTTATTCTTCGCCTGATGGGTATCCATTTGCCTGACAAAAACCATGTTTGCCTTCATGGCATTAATGTCAGAAAAGAATCCATCTATCCCGACTGAAGCCGTGCCGGCAGTGATAGTGAGCAGGTCATTGCAAAAGAACTGCTATAACTGCGCATTAAGTGTATGATATTTAACATAAAACGCATTAAGCGTAGTTGCGGTGTAGGGGCTCAATGATAATGTCTAATCACTGGCTCATTAGGAATGTCCAGGCTATAGTTCTCTGACCTGTATGCCTAGTCAACAACTCGCTTTTCCTGATGAGGAGTTTTCTGTGGCTATACATGACACCGGGATGTTCACCGTGAAAGAAATCAACCGCCTCAAAATCCTTCAGGATGTCATCGACCGCAACCTGCGTCCTGGTCAGGCAGCCGAAATGTTCGCGGTAGCGCAACAAAGATGAATATTTGAATCAGATAGTTCATATTAAACGGAAATAGGTTACTTCCTCTAAACGTATCAGAGTAACAAAGGCTGAAAATGGCAAAGCTTGAAGAATTAAAAAACATTTATCCCGGTGCACTGGCATGGAAATTTGGCGACAGCCCAGAACTTGCTGACGAACTCGTACAACTGGTTTTGAGTGGGAGAAAAACAGCGACATGCTCTTCGATAGCATCTTTTCACCATGAACATGAACGAGGCGAAGCTCCCTGCGTTGGAAGTTATAATATCATTCTTAACGGAGCCGGGCAGCCAATGTGCGTGATCAGAACTCTCAGGATGCAAGTTATCCGCTTCAATGAAATGACGAGTGAACTTGCCAGTAAGGAAGGTGAAGGTGATTTAAGTCTGGAGTATTGGAATGAAGGTCATAAGCGTTATTTTGAGCGTGAAGGCACTTATTCTGAAGAAATGGAACTTATATTTGAGGAATTTGAACTTACAGAGATTTTGTAACTGTCAGCTCCTGGCACTAAGCGGACTTTTCAAAATCAGGACATTTCTAACGAGCCAGTGATTAGACATTTTCACTGAGCTTTGACATACAGTGTAACTGCAAAGTTGTGATGCTCGCACTTCCTCTGGGCTAAGTTAAGATGTGCGTCAGGTAGATTCACCATCAGTGGTGAATACGCCGCCAGGGCGGCGTTTAGTTTTGTAACACTTACTCCTGTCTCATCCACTCCCGGGCGGCTTCCGGTACCAGTACTGAAGTGCCAATGTCTAAAAATTAATCATATTATACGTTTCCGTACAGTAAGATTCATGGTGATGAGCTTTGTTTCTGCATCACTGCATTATGAATAATTAACTGATTATAAATATAATTTTAAACTTTATATAAAAATTAGTTGAAACATTAAAAAAATTAACGTTACCATTTAGTACAGTTCGAAGCGATGCAAGGAATTAGCATGCCTTACCTGTTACTAACACCACTGGCCCTGATTTGGCGAAGGAATGATGTCTTCAGCCAGCTTCTTTTTCAGGGTGCGGACCAGGTTCTTATGACAGAAGCGAGTTGGGCTTCAAATGTGGTAATGCTGTATCAACGGCATATCTGCAATGTTAAGTCGCCGTTGCTCCGCCAACTGCTGATTTCCTCGCTACAAGTACAGTCCCACTCTGTTGATTTACAGCCGATTTTTGCTCCAGGCAAAACAATTTATATGGCTGCGATCTCCCTCATAGTTCTTATTATCAATCGTCTCATCTCCCTTATGCGGCCATCGCTGCGTTACAACCGGGAAATGCAATCACGTACTGTACGTGAATTGCTATACCTCTCTCATCGCAACCTGAGTCGGGGCTCGTTGCTAAACCGATTTAGCTTTCAAGAGATATCGATAATGAAATCGGCAATGGTTCTGGCAGTGTATTGCTCTCTGTTGCGGAATATTCTGCTTACCGGTTCGCAACGCTGTCATTTACTGAGCTGGCTTTTTATTTTAAATGGAATCGGTGCTTGTTCATTCGCAAAAACTCAGCGGCCTGTTGATAAATAATAATTTCATGTTTCAACTAATACCAACGGAATAGTTTATTATGTACAGGATATACTTATATCTTATTCTCGCCGCATCGGTTTCCGCACTGGCTACAGATATGATCGTTCCAGCGCTTCCCCTGTTACAAAAAGCGTTTAATACCGATTATTCATCTATTCAGTTAACCATTAGTGGTTTTCTGGTGATATACGCGGCCAGTCAGTTACTGTCAGGATTTCTTGGCGAAAAGCTGGGTAAATTACGAATACTAACGGCCAGCTTTTTGCTCTTCCTGGCGGGAAGTATCATCTGTTTTATGTCCGACAGCTTAGTGATGTTGTTGGCCGGCAGGGCATTACAGGCTCTGGGTGCCGGCGCCGGGCCGGTTCTGTCCAAAGCCATCGCCAAAGAGACGTTTTCCCCGTTAACACTCAAGCGTGCGCTTTCCGATATTTCTTCCGCCAGTGCAGTCGTCCCTCTCATTGCGCCGCTGGCTGGCGCCGCAATCCTCGGCTATCTGAGCTGGAACACGATATTCCTTGTCATGGCCCTGTTCAGCGTCGTCACCCTTCTGCTCTCTCCGCGTCGCCTCGAGCATCATGACGTGGCCACAGTATCCTCTTCGTCCGGTTTTATCACCCCGGCATTTATTCAGGGAACGCTGCTGGTTTCGCTGATCCTGAGTTCGCTGTTTTGCTATATCTCACTGTCGCCGGCCATCTTTATGCAGCAGCTTGGGCTAAGCACCATACACTACTCGCTGCTGTTCTCTGCTTCCGTATTATTTTTTATTATTGGTAATCAGCTCGCAAAATTCGAGCGAATCATTAATCCGTGGTTTTTGTTTGGCATTAATGCACTGTCGGTCTTGCCATTTATTATCGGTAGCCACTCGCTGCTATTGTGCATCGCCGGATCGATGATTTTCAATCTCACCCTTGGCGCCTATTACCCGAGCGCGAATTTCATCGCCCTGCAAATCAAAGGCAAAAAAACAGGTATTGCGGCGTCCGTCACCGGATTTATTCAAACAGTGAGTGCCGGTGCCATCAGCTATTTCGCTGTAAAACTGACGGATACCGGTATGGGTTTTGACAGAACCCTCGGCATGAGCACGTTAACACTGGCAATTTTATCTCTTCTGGTAGTCACTACAATGAAGGTAACACAATGGAAAACTGGCAAAAAAGGAAAATAGACAGGTCATTAAAATATCAGACCAGGGTATTTTCCGAGCATATTAACGAACTGGTCGCAGTAAAAAGAGAGGGTAAGGTCATTACCCTCGACGATGGCAGAAAAATGGTGGAATTTGTCTCTTGCTCTTACCTTGGGCTGGAGACACACCCGGCGCTGAAAAAAGCGGTTGTCGATGCCATTGAACGTTTTGGTGTGCAGGTTTCTGTCGCCAGAACGCGGGTTAAAGTCGATCTCTTTCCGCAGCTGGAAGCGCGTCTGAACGACATCATGCACGGGGCTCATACCCTCACGTTCAACGCAGTGACTCCCTGCCACATCGCGGTGCTGCCGCTGCTGGCATCCGGGACGCTGCCGCATTTTACGTTCAGTAAAAAACCGTACTTTATTATGGAGAAGACCGCGCACGCGACGTTGCAGATCAACCGCGGACTCTTACAGCAGTTTGGCGAAGTCGTCAGAATTGATTTCCAGGACAAGGCGCGGATTGAAGAGGCTTTTCGCTATGCGGCCAGCCAGGGACTGACACCGATCTCGGTATCAGACAGCGTAGGCTCAATGGGTGGTGTCGCCCCTGTTGCACATATCGTCCGCCTGGCGCATCAGTATGACGGCTTCGCCTATATTGACGATGCACACGGCACCTCTATCTACGGAGATTACTGTTCGGGATATGTCATGTCATGCCTCAACCATCAGCTTGACGAGCGTATTATTATCGCCGGGTCGCTGTCCAAAGCTTTTGGCTCACACGGCGGATTTATCGCCTGTCGGGAAGCAGAGACCATCAACTTTATCAAAACCTACGGTACAACCTACGCCTTTGGTGGACCTCCGTCATTACCGGGGATTGCCGCCTGCGTCGCCGCAGCCGATCTCCACCTGGACGGCACCGTCACAGCCCGTCAGGAGAAGCTACAGAACGTCATTCGTTATTTTGACGAAGTGTTCGGCGGGACCGAGATAGTTAACCGGGGCACAACAATGCCGATTCGTGGGATCATGATAGGTAACGAAGACCTCGCCATTACGATGTGCAAAAAACTGCACGATCGCGGCTTCGCCACGACAGTGGCGATGTATCCAACCGTTGAGGAAGGACACGCCATTCTGCGTTGCGCATTGTCTGCGCTTCATGAGAGCGGCCAAATCGACGACTTCCATAAAAACTTCAGTGAATCACTGGCTGAAGCCACAAAATAAATAGCTACTGCCGGCCTGCTTCGTCAGGCCGCTTACGGACATTCGCTCATATGAAAGGAACAAATTTCCCGCTACGGGGAACGTCTCTTATGGTGGCGACCATTATCGGTGGAGGCATGTTCGCGTTGCCGGTTGCTTTCGTCAACGTGTGGTTTATAAAGGGCCTTCTGGTCCTGTCGGTAACAGGCATATTGATGCTGATTACAGGGTTGATCCTCGTCGACATTACGATGCGCTTTCCTCCTGGCGCCAGTTTTCATACCTTCACCCATGCCCTGCTCGGACCCGCTGCCAGCGTAATCATCGGCGTGGCTTTCTGTTTCGTACTTTATTTCCTGACCTACGCGTACATATCAGGCGCAGCATCGATAGTGTGGGATCTCCTTCCTCCCGATATTGCTGGCCGCAGCTGGCTGCCGATCATTTTGCTGTCGCTGACGACCTCGCTGATTCTGTGGGCCGGCGGCAAATTGCCCGGTTTTCTCCTCTCCGGCCTTATCGCCGCCAAATTCACCCTTTTTCTCCTGCTGTTCGCCGGTGCCGCAGGAGGCGTAAAAGCACTCAGATTACTCGACTTCGCCGGCAGCACGCCGCTCCAGTATTACCTGCCGATCGTACCGGTCTGCGTTATCGCTTTTGGATTTCATGGCAGCGTCCCCTCTCTGACAAGAATGTACCGGGGGGATAATCATCGTGCGGTCCTCCGCTCTCTCTATTACGGTTTCGCCGTTTCGTTAACGGTCTATGCTTTCTGGCTGACGCTCACAATGGGCGCGCTCACGCCTCAGGCTATCCGGCATGTCAGCGATGAAGGCGGGAATATTGGCGCCTTTATTACGGCCCTTAATATCCACCGGACCACCTCTGCTACCAGTCTGATTCTGGTTGCCTTTGGGTGTATTGCCGTTTTAGCTTCACTGATGTCGGCTTCAATCGGCTTAAGTGATTATCTTGAGGATACACTGAACAAAATTAACTGTCAGTGCTCACGCCCGCTGGCAATATTTCTGACTTATTTCCCTCCTGCACTGGCCTGTATTATTGCTCCGCAAGGTTTTTTGTCTGCCTTGTCCTTTGCAGGGATATCACTGGTATTATGGAGTATTATACTCCCCCCTTATTTACTCATCAAAGCCAGGCGTTCCACTCTGCCTCCGGTATATAACTTTCCGGGAAGCAATTCCTTCCTGAAAATAATTATTGTTACCGGAATCATACTCTGGCTATTGATGATTTACGCTTTTCTTTAATAACAATCCGTCTCATTCACAACTGACTTTGCAAGGAAATTATTATGTCTTTTGTTACGCTACGTACCGGGGTGGCTGTCGCGCTGTCATCTTTGATAATAAGTCTGGCCTGCCCGGCTGTCAGTGCTGCACCATCCTTGAATCAGGATATTCACGTTCAAAAGGAAAGTGAATATCCTGCATGGTGGAAAGAAGCTGTTTTTTATCAGATCTATCCTCGCTCATTTAAAGACACCAATGATGATGGCATTGGCGATATTCGCGGTATTATTGAAAAGCTGGACTATCTGAAATCGCTCGGTATTGACGCTATCTGGATCAATCCCCATTACGACTCTCCGAACACCGATAACGGCTATGATATCAGTAATTACCGTCAGATAATGAAAGAGTATGGCACAATGGAGGATTTTGATAATCTTGTTGCCGAAATGAAAAAACGAAATATGCGCTTAATGATCGACGTGGTCATTAACCATACCAGTGATCAACACCCGTGGTTTATTCAAAGTAAAAGCGATAAAAATAGTCCTTATCGTAACTATTATTTCTGGCGTGACGGAAAAGATAATCAGCCACCTAATAATTACCCCTCATTTTTCGGCGGTTCGGCATGGCAAAAAGACGTGAAGTCGGGACAGTACTATTTACACTATTTTGCCAGGCAGCAGCCTGATCTCAACTGGGATAACCCGAAAGTACGCGAGGATCTTTACGCAATGCTCCGCTTCTGGCTGGATAAAGGCGTATCAGGCATGCGATTTGATACGGTGGCAACCTACTCAAAAATTCCCGGATTTCCCAATCTGACACCTGAACAACAGAAAAATTTTGCTGAACAATACACCATGGGCCCTAATATTCATCGATACATTCAGGAAATGAACCGGGAGGTACTGTCCCGGTATGATGTGGCCACCGCGGGTGAAATTTTTGGCGTCCCGCTGGATCGTTCTTCCCAGTTTTTTGATCGCCGCCGGCATGAGTTGAATATGGCGTTTATGTTTGACCTCATTCGTCTCGATCGTGACAGCAATGAGCGCTGGCGTCACAAGCCGTGGTCGCTCTCTCAGTTCCGCCAGATCATCAGCAAAATGGATGTCACGGTCGGAAAGTATGGCTGGAACACGTTCTTCCTGGATAACCATGACAACCCCCGTGCGGTATCCCATTTCGGGGATGACAGGCCGCAATGGCGGGAAGCTTCGGCTAAGGCACTGGCGACGATCACCCTCACCCAGCGGGCAACGCCGTTTATTTATCAGGGCTCAGAGCTGGGAATGACTAATTATCCCTTCAGACAACTCAACGAATTTGACGACATCGAAGTTAAAGGCTTCTGGCAGGATTATGTTCAGAGTGGAAAAGTCA
Source organism: Klebsiella sp. w6 (assembly GCF_033100215.1). Taxonomy (NCBI): domain Bacteria; kingdom Pseudomonadati; phylum Pseudomonadota; class Gammaproteobacteria; order Enterobacterales; family Enterobacteriaceae; genus Klebsiella; species Klebsiella sp. w6. The sequence goes on along the minus strand of NZ_CP136908.1, from coordinate 40,768 downwards.
CGGCCACCGAGTTTCTCGATAACGTGCGTCTGACGAGCCGCGATAACAGCAGAACACCTTTCCAGTGGGATGACAGCCTGAATGCCGGTTTTACTCACGGAAAGCCCTGGTTTCGCATTAACCCAAACTATGTGGAGATCAACGCCGAACGTGAAGAAGCCCGCGAAGATTCAGTGCTGAATTATTATAAAAAAATGATTCAGCTGCGCCATCATATCCCGGCTCTGGTATATGGCGCCTATCAGGACCTTAATCCACAGGACAATACCGTTTATGCCTATACGCGAACGCTGGGTAACGAGCGTTATCTGGTCGTGGTGAACTTTAAGGAGTACCCGGTTCGCTATACTCTCCCGGCTAATGATGCGATCGGAGAAGTGGTCATTGAAACTCAGCACCAGGCGACCGCGCCACAGGGTACATCCCTGTCATTGAGCCCCTGGCAGGCAGGTGTATATAAACTGCAGTAATCACCTGGCAGGTAACATAACCAGACACAGGGGTAGTAGCGTTCCCCTGGTCTTTAGCACAACCATAATCGGTGTCGGTCTGTCGGCTTACCGGGACGGCTATAACGGTAAACCATAAAATAATATCAGATGTGAGATTATAGATAATAAGCCGTTCATCACCTGCAGATGACCCTTCGAAAAATCATCATTAAATATGACAAGAGCGCAGTATGGCCAGCACAGAGAAGATATTTACCCTCTCCTAGGGGTCCGCTTGGAAAACGGAAAATATCCCACGCTAAGACTGTTTGCTGTACAAATTGATGTCGACAGCGCGTAATGACCGTAGTCACAGGAACAGCTAATGGTATTGAAAATTGACCCGTAACTGAAACAGCATCGACCCAGCAGCGATGATGTGAACCTTGAAGAACTTTGGGTGCAGCCTCTTATAGCAGCAGTTTTTGCTGTTGTTCCCTTAATAAGATATGCCCTGTAAATACCCTCATGGCTTCATTTATAATACTATTATTAGCTTACTACGACTCAGTCTAGAAACAGCATCATCTCCACTGGGGCTAAAACACCACTTACCGCATGCTTTCATATAACCAGATTTCAGCCCCCTTGAAAGGGACTAATCGCTGTATACCAGCGAGTCTAAAACACCTTGTCCACTATGGACCCCTCCCTCTGTCGATTCAGCTGATTTGCTACGAATTAGATATCCAGCAAAACTGTGCTCAGCACTGGAGGGATTGTTATCTGTCTGCACGGAGAACATTCCAAGTTCGCTTATCAAATCATTCACCTTATGCAACTCCCCTTTACGCACAATCAAGGTGGGCATAGCTCGGGGCTGAGGGTGTAAACGGCGCATCAGCGACCAGGACTGATATTGTTGTGGAGTGAGTTCCGTCAGTTTTGTCAGGATATCCGCACCAAACAGACAATGCCCCCCGCCTTCACCCTGGTTTTTTGAGAACCCAGGTTTCCGAAGGAGACTCTTTTGCAAGGTTGATACTATCCGGGCTGATGGGTAACATCTCACCCAGTATCGTTTTTGCTATTTTAGCTTCCTGCAGTGTTAATCCAAATGCGACAAACTCGTCGTAACCCAATTGCGAGAGCAGCATTTGTACTCGCTTGCTGGTCGCCAGTTGCTGGCCAACTGTGGCGTTCACTGCAACCCGGTGCTGCTCAATGAATACTCGGGTCGCCATCAGCGCCTGACAACACTCCTGCTCATCGATATTGAATGCTTCATAATCAGAATACTGATATCCGGCACGTAAGTAGACGGTATCAAGTGGGCCTACACCCTCGAGAATGAGCCTGTTGTCGGCGCCTGTACTCAATTGATTATGCAGTTCACGAAAAGTCCTGCGATGCGTTTCGATTCCTTTTTGCTGGAGGGCGAGCTCAAGCAAGTGTTGATCAAACACATTATTTTCATTCTCCTGCACAATCATCAGGAACCTGGCAGGGCCGGGGTCTCCGAACTCCTGCTTAATTCTGCAAGTTGCCTGACAAATCGCTGCTGATAACCCTTCGATCGCTTGATTGTCGACAAGCGCCCCTGTTGCCTGATTCGATAAATCAGAAAAGACAGCGGGACATTGCCGTTGTAGATAGTGATGCAGATCATGTATCCGCTGACCAAACGGCCCCATTCCTGCAGCTATACCATTGAACTCTATAAGCCTGAACCCATCACGATTATCATCCATAAAGTCGCTACGCATAATGAGTAATGGTAATCGAGGAGCATGCCTTGATGATGAATGGATTTGTTGATGCATGTTCAGGAGGGCTGAAAAGAAGGCATTCCCGGCCTTGATGGGATAAATCGCAGAGTACAAAAAATCATGATCCTCAGAAACTGAATAGATTAATTTGCTGAGTATTCCTGTTGCATTCTTTAAGTACTGATAGGATTTACGGCTGATAGGTGTTGGTGTCAGGGTAAACGGGGTATGCACTGCGGAATACGACGATTCCTTGAAAGCAACACCATGAGTTAAGGCCCATTCGACGGCATCATCCTTGAGCTTCTGAACATCAAGAGTACTCATTTTACGTCCCCTGATTTTACCTGGCATATCATTGGTGGTTGTTACTTGGCTATCAGCCTATAAAATTTGATTGATTACTTCAATAGTTCTTGTAGCATTGAATTATGAAAAAAGATACCGCAACTCAAGTTTTTGAATCTCTGGCTTCTGGCATCCGGCTGGATGTCTATCGCTTGCTGGTGAAAGCCGGACCACAGGGGATGGTAGCGGGGCAAATTGCCTCAAGCCTTGCCATTGTTCCAAATAAATTGTCCTTTCATCTCAAGGCTATGACCCATGCCGAATTGCTCTCGGTTGAGCAGGAAGGACGCTTCCAGCGTTATCGGGCCAACATTCCCTTGATGCTGGAGTTGATAACTTTCCTGACTGAAGAGTGTTGTTCTGGCCATCCGGAAAAATGTATATCCCTGTACTCCAATCCCAGTTGCTCATCAACAGAGCCACTTTCACCCACCTGGATAAAATGTGAGGACTAGTTGAATGAACGTTTTGTTTCTGTGTACCGGTAACTCTTGTCGATCCATTCTCGCCGAAGCGACATTCAATCATCTGGCACCAGAAGGTTGGCATGGCATGAGTGCCGGAAGTCATCCGACAGGTCAGGTGCATCCCCGCTCCCTTGCTTTACTGGCTCGTGAAGGTATCGCCACTGAAGGTTATTACAGCAAGTCGTGGGAGAACCTACCCCTGGAACCGGATATCGTCGTCAGCGTCTGTGGCAATGCTGCCAATGAAACCTGTCCGGCCTATTTGGGTCCCGTGTTGCGAACCCATTGGGGAGTTGAGGATCCTGCTCATGTCGCAGGGACGGATGAGGAGATCGATGCGGCATTTGTTACGGCATATACCATTCTGCGTACGCGTATTGAGGCATTTTTTGCGCTTCCATTGGAAAAATTGCAGCAGGATAAAACCATGTTGAAAGCTGAACTGGACCGTATCGGCAATCTGTTGGGTTAGGTTTTTAGTCTGTTTATTTAGCTTATTAGGAGTGAAAACAAGTACATGAGCAAGTTATATCATGCACTAATACCTGGTCATATTTACTGTGGCGGCGCTAATGATATCCAGCAGATGGTGGACGAAGATGGCATCGACGTGGTGGTTGATTTACGTGCCGAAGCGACGGGCTGTGCTACACATCACCCAGAGGTGCAGTGGGTACATATTCCATTGAGCGATCATGCCGAAGAACCTGAGGAACAACTGTTCCGTGATGCAATACTCGCGGTAGTAGATGCCTATCAAAATGGTCATAAAGTGGCATTTCATTGTGGCGCAGGCAGGGGACGGACGGGAACTGTTGCAGCAGGTGTCTTGCTGGAATTAAAAATCAGCAAAACCGTACCGGAAGCGGTTGAGCGGGCTAAATCTATTCGTCCGGTATTCAACATCAAGCCAATTCAGTATCAGGCGTTAGGTCTCCTCTACCCTGAACCTGATTAAACACAGAAGTCCAGCTTCTCACCACTTTGGAGTAAGCACCCAAAGTGGAGTTGCTTAAAATTGTGGCTGTCATGATTGAGCGTTTCAATCTGGCGCAATAACTTACAGGATTGACCTGACAAGCTATCCGGCAGGAGATTAAGATGCAGAATCAACCATTCAACGTGCTGTTTCTTTGTACAGGCAATTCAACAAGAAGCATTATGGCTGAAGTGCTCATGAATCAGATGGGGCAAGGTAATTTTAAAGCTTACAGCGCTGGCACTCATCCTCGTGGAGAGCTGCATCCGATGACGACACTTTTCTTGCAGCAACATCAGATAGATACTTCAACGCTTTCCAGTAAAAGTTGGCTCTTATTTGCAGAAGTCCATGCTCCTAAAATGGACTTCATTTTTACTGTCTGCGATCAGGCAGCAGGAGAATCCTGCCCGGCCTGGCCTGGGCAACCGATTACTGCCCATTGGGGATTTTCCGATCCGGCCTTGTTTAAGGGGACTGAAGAGCAGAAGTTGAAAGAATTCAGCCGAATATACAAAGAAATTAGCAACCGGATTCGAATTTTTATGAGCCTGCCGTTTCATAAACTGGATCGTATGTCTCTTCAGCAAGAACTGAATCGTATTGGTAAGTAAACAGCCTTGCTAACATGTTTTATTTGGCATGATTATTCATTTTCATATATGAAAATTCAAATATATCTTTGACATTCCGCTGTCACAGAGAGACACTACCAGATAAAAGCAGGAGGGCTTATGCCGCAATTATCATCCATACAACTCTTCAAAAACCTGTCTGATGAAACGCGTCTGGGCATCGTTCTCTTGCTCAGAGAGATGGGGGAACTATGCGTATGTGATTTGTGTACGGCACTGGAGCAATCACAACCTAAAATATCCCGCCATCTGGCAATGCTGCGGGAAAGTGGGATTTTACTGGATCGTAAGCAGGGAAAATGGGTTAACTACCGCTTATCTCCACATATCCCCTCATGGGCCGCTCAGATTGTCGAGCAGGCTTGGCTAAGCCAGCAAGGCGACGTTCAGGCCATTGCCCGTAAGCTGGTGTCAGCCAACTGCTCTGGCAGCGGTAAAGCTGTCTGCATCTAAAAATTTTGCTTGTACACATATGTTTTTACGAATGTGAGGTATTGAGAATGAAAACGTTAACAGTGTTCGACCCGGCGATGTGTTGCAGTACCGGTGTTTGTGGCTCAGATGTCGACCAGGTACTGGTTGATTTTTCTGCTGATGTGCAATGGCTGAAAGAGCGAGGGGTTCAGATCGAGCGTTTCAACCTGGCGCAACAGCCGATGAGCTTCGTTGAGAACGAAAAAGTGAAAGCATTCCTCGAAGTATCAGGGGCTGAAGGGCTTCCGCTGCTGTTGCTGGATGGCGAAACGGTGATGGCAGGACGTTATCCCAGACGTGCTGAACTGGCTCGCTGGTTTGGCATTCCGCTGGAGAAAGTAGGCTTAGCACCAACAAGTTGCTGTGGTGGTAAGACTTCCTGTTGCTGAATATGTCAGGAGGACATATGAATTTTTTACAGAATATCCCGCCTTATCTGTTTTTTACCGGTAAAGGTGGTGTAGGTAAAACCTCTATTTCCTGCGCCACGGCTATACGCCTGGCTGAGCTGGGCAAACGTGTTTTGCTTGTCAGTACTGACCCGGCTTCAAACGTAGGCCAGGTCTTTGACCAGACGATTGGCAATACCATTTTGCCAGTGGCCTCCGTACCAGGGTTGTCAGCTCTGGAGATTGACCCGCAAGATGCGGCACAGCAATACCGGGCCAGAATCGTTGATCCTATTAAAGGTCTTTTGCCTGATGACGTTGTTAATGGTATCAACGAACAACTCTCGGGCGCATGCACGACAGAGATTGCTGCGTTCGATGAATTCACAGGCTTGTTGACGGATGCTTCTCTGCTGACCCGCTTCGATCACATCATTTTTGATACCGCCCCGACGGGTCACACTATTCGTCTTCTCCAGCTTCCTGGCGCCTGGAGTAGCTTCATTGAAAGTAACCCGGAAGGCGCTTCCTGCCTCGGCCCGATGGCGGGGCTGGAAAAGCAACGTGAGCAATATGCTCATGCGGTTGAAGCATTGTCTGACCCCGAACGTACGCGCCTGGTACTGGTCGCGAGACTGCAAAAATCAACACTGCAGGAAGTCGCCCGCACTCATGACGAATTATCAGCCATTGGCCTGAAAAATCAGTACCTGGTCATTAATGGTGTCCTGCCTGCGAGCGAAGCAGAACGTGACTCACTGGCCGCTGCAATATGGCAACGGGAGCAAGAGGCGCTGGCAAATCTTCCCGTGGGGTTATCTGACTTGCCGACAGACACACTGTTCCTTCAGCCACTGAATATGGTTGGTGTTTCCGCATTGAAAGGCCTGCTCAACGAACACGCGGAGATAGCATCGCTTCCTGAACAAAGTATACAAAACAAGCCAGAGAATATGTCGCTTTCTGGCCTGGTCGATGATATCGCCCGCAGTGAACACGGTTTGATTATGCTGATGGGCAAAGGTGGCGTGGGTAAAACCACAATGGCTGCGGCCATCGCTGTCAGGCTGGCGGACATGGGATTTGATGTCCATCTCACCACTTCGGATCCTGCCGCGCACCTGAGCACAACGCTGAACGGTAGCCTCAATAATCTGCAGGTTAGCCGAATCAACCCTCATGATGAAACCGAACGCTATCGCCAGCATATTCTGGAGACGAAGGGCCGGGATTTGGATGAAGCGGGGAAACGGCTGCTGGAAGAGGATTTACGTTCACCTTGCACTGAAGAGATTGCGGTGTTCCAGGCGTTCTCACGTGTCATCCGTGAAGCCGGCAAACGGTTTGTGGTCATGGATACGGCACCTACCGGGCATACGCTATTACTGCTTGATGCTACCGGGGCTTATCACCGTGAGATTGCTAAGAAGATGGGGGATAAAGGTCATTTTACCACTCCGATGATGCAGCTTCAGGACCCGGAACGTACCAAAGTTCTGCTGGTCACTCTGCCTGAAACCACACCAGTACTGGAGGCGGCAAACCTGCAGGCCGATCTTGAACGCGCAGGAATTCATCCCTGGGGCTGGATTATCAATAATAGTCTTTCCACTGCTGAGACGCGTTCACCACTACTTTGTCAGCGTGCTCAACAAGAGCTGCCTCAGATCGAAGCCGTGCAGAGCACACATGCCAAACGTGTCGCGTTAGTACCCGTGCTGGCATCAGAACCCACTGGCATCGAAAAACTCAGAGAGCTGGCTGTTTAATTTTTGTGTATACAGGGCGGCCGAGCCGCCCTGTCTGGAGGATTTATGTTACTGGCAGCCGCTATTTTTGTCCTGACCATCGTGTTGGTTATCTGGCAGCCGAAAGGATTAGGGATCGGCTGGAGTGCGACGCTGGGCGCGGTACTGGCGTTGATTTCTGGTGTTGTGCATTTAGGCGATATCCCTGTTGTCTGGAATATCGTCTGGAACGCTACAGCAACGTTTATTGCCGTGATTATTATCAGTCTGTTGCTCGATGAATCGGGCTTTTTCGAATGGGCGGCGCTGCACGTTTCACGTTGGGGCAATGGTCGTGGGCGTTTGCTGTTTACCTATATTGTTTTGCTCGGTGCAGCGGTGGCGGCACTGTTTGCTAATGATGGTGCAGCATTGATTCTGACGCCGATCGTGATCGCCATGTTGCTGGCATTAGGTTTCAGTAAAGGCACTACGCTGGCATTCGTGATGGCTGCCGGGTTTATTGCCGATACGGCCAGTCTGCCGCTTATCGTATCGAACCTGGTTAACATCGTTTCTGCTGACTTCTTTGGACTGGGCTTCACGGAGTATGCGTCGGTCATGGTGCCGGTGGATATCGCCGCCATTATCGCCACGCTGGTGATGCTGCATCTGTTTTTCCGTAAAGATATCCCGCCAACTTATGACCTGGCTCTTCTGAAAGCACCGGCAAAAGCGATTAAAGATCTGGCAACCTTCAGAACCGGCTGGATAGTGTTGATCCTTCTTCTGGTTGGCTTTTTCGTCCTTGAGCCGCTCGGTATTCCGGTCAGCGCGATTGCGGCTGTTGGCGCTGCCATCCTGTTTGTGGTGGCGAAACGAGGCCATGCCATTAACACCGGCAAAGTGCTGCGCGGTGCACCCTGGCAGATCGTCATCTTCTCACTGGGGATGTATCTGGTGGTCTATGGCCTGCGTAACGCCGGGCTAACGGAATACCTCTCCGGTGTGCTGAACGTGCTGGCAGATAAAGGCCTGTGGGCCGCGACGTTTGGTACTGGCTTCCTGACGGCTTTCCTGTCTTCCATCATGAACAACATGCCTACCGTGCTGGTTGGCGCGCTCTCTATTGATGGCAGCACCGCAACAGGCGTTATCAAAGAGGCGATGATTTATGCCAACGTGATTGGCTGCGATCTTGGGCCGAAAATTACACCTATTGGTAGCCTGGCAACGCTGCTCTGGCTGCATGTTCTGTCACAGAAGAACATGACCATCACCTGGGGATACTATTTCCGCACCGGGATCGTCATGACTCTGCCTGTGTTGTTTGTAACGCTGGCCGCGCTGGCGCTACGTCTCTCTGTCACTTTGTAATGAGATACTGAAATGAGCAACATCACCATTTATCACAACCCAGCCTGCGGCACATCGCGTAACACGCTGGAGATGATCCGCAACAGCGGTACTGAGCCGACCGTTATTCTTTACCTTGAGACTCCTCCTTCACGCGATGAGCTGGTCAAACTCATTGCCGATATGGGTATTGCAGTCCGGGCTTTGCTGCGTAAAAATGTCGAGCCTTATGAGGAACTGGGTCTTGCAGAAGATAAATTTACGGACGATCAGCTCATCGATTTTATGCTGCAACACCCGATCCTGATTAACCGCCCAATAGTGGTGACGCCGCTGGGAACTAAACTGTGCCGTCCTTCCGAGGTGGTTCTGGATATCCTTCCAGATGCTCAGAAAGCGGCTTTCACCAAGGAAGACGGTGAAAAAGTCGTTGATGGTGCAGGTAAACGACTGAAATAAAGATGAAGGGGGCAAATGCCCCCTTTTTACTGCCTCAGAGCATAAGACCTTAATCTTTTGGCTGAGTACTACTCCCTTCACCAAGATTTAGTTGTAGCAAAACCGTGTCCAGCCAGCGGCCATGCTTGAAACCAATGTCCTTCAGTGTGCCTATTTCAGTAAATCCTGCACGGATATGTAACGATACAGAAGCTACGTTTGCACTGTCCCCCACAACAGCAATCATCTGACGATATCCCCGGGACTGGGCCCATTTTAAAGCATGACCAAGCAATGCTTTTCCGACGCCCTGTCGCTGATAAGCCGGATCAATATATATCGAGTTTTCAACCGTAAACCGATAAGCATGGCGTTCGCGGTAACGCGAAATATAACAGTAGCCAATGACGGTATCGCCCAGCAGGGCGACATACCATGGGAATCCCTGAGACTGAACGTTTCTCAGTCGGCTAAGCATCTCTTGTGCGTCCGGGGGGTCGGTTTCGAAGCTACCTGTACCATGCAGGACGTGGTGAGCATAAATATTGCGTATCGCAGTACTATGCTGTTCTTTAGCATTGATAATATGCATCGTATCACTCCAGTAATGATGTTTTACAAACTACCGGAATTCGCGACGGTAGGTTAAACGCTTAAACTTATAACCTGTATAAGCAAAAGTTTGGATATAGGAGATGGGGCTGTCGCCCCATCTATTAGCTATTAGCCCGCCATTTTTGCCAGCAGGACCGTACCCACGGGTTCTTCATTCTGCAATGGCGTTAACGCAATGCGCTTTGCATACTGCTCTGTAACGTCATTTATCAGTGGCAGTTCGCGACTGGCTCTGGTTACCAGGAACAGTGAGGACGGTTTCGCAGCAGCAAGACTGCTGTTGATTACCCATGCCCATGGTTCTATTCCGGCCCTGCGTAAGTCCTGCTGCAGGTTTGCGGCTTCCAGTACCGGTGTCGTTTCGGCAAGCGTCACGATAATCACCTTGGTCTTCTCCGGGTCCTGCAATTGCATCATTGGCGTCACCGTATGGTCATGTATTTGCCCCATCTGGCGCACCATTTCACGGTGATAGGCTCCAGTTGCATCCAGCAGCAGAAGCGTGTGGCCCGTTGGCGCGGTGTCCATAATGACAAAATGATCGTCGGCCTCTTTGATTACCCGCGAGAATGCCTGGAAGACGGCGATCTCTTCAGTGCATGGCGAGCGGAGATCTTCCTCCAGCACCGCCAGCCCTTCAGCGTCTAATCCTTTGCCCTGGTTTTCCAGAACAAAACGACGATAGCGCTCTGTCTCCACCTTCGGGTCGATGCGGCTGACCTGAAGATTTGGCAGTGATCCATCCAGTGTGTAAGACAGATGGGCTGCCGGGTCGGATGTGGTCAGGTGGACCTTATGACCACGCTTCGCCAGCGAGACCGCCACCGATGCCGCAACGGTCGTTTTGCCCACACCGCCTTTACCCATTGTCATGACCAGCCCTTTTCCTGTCTGGCTCAGTTCATCCACCAGTGAGGATAGCTTCGGCAAATCCAGAGCATTCAGCGTGGTAGCAGGGAGAGCCGGTGCGGCCTTGCTCTCTGTAAATAACTCACGCAGGGCTTCCAGACCGACCAGGTTAAATGGCTTCAGATACAGCTGCGAGCGGGGAAGGTTCGCCAGATTGTCAGGCATGGCCTGCAATGCGCTTTCTTCCCGAGCCAGAATACTTTGCGCCAGTGGATCGTTTTCACCAGCAAACGGCGGCAGCACACCATTGATGGCAAGGTGTTGATGCTGCAAACCGATAGCAGACAGCTCATCGTGCGTATGAGAAACCTCTTTCAGCGTTGAAGCCTGGGCGCGGGCAACCAGCACTAAGCGTGTGAGCGCGGCATCAGACAGCGCTTTAACCGCATCGGAGTACTGGTGCTGCTGTTTTTCCAGCCCTACCAGCGGTCCGAGGTTTGCAGCGGCATCAGGGTTCGCGTCCAGATAACCGCTCCAGGCTCCCGGCAGCTCAAGCATGCGGATAGTGTGACCGGTTGGCGCGGTATCAAATACGATATGGTCATATTTTTCGCGCAGCGCATGATTGGTCAGCAGACCGGTAAACTCATCAAATGCAGCGATTTCCGTGGTGCATGAGCCGGAGAGCTGCTCTTCAATGCTGCTGACCACATCGGCTGGCATCAGTCCGCGAACAGGGTCCAGTACACGGTCGCGATAAGCCTGTGCCGCAGCCATAGGGTCAACTTCCATCGCGGCAAGATTGTCTACGGTGCTGATATCTGTGATTCGGTGGCCGATAGTCTGGCTAAATACCTGGCCGACATTGGAAGCCGGATCGGTACTCACCAGAAGCGTTCTCTTGCCCTGATCGGCCAGCCATACCGCAGTCGCACAGGCCAGGGATGTTTTACCCACGCCACCTTTACCGGTGAAGAAGATAAACGGGGGAATGTCTTTTAAAAATGGCATATTCATCGGTGATAGCTCCTCTGGAATTAAGGCATACGTGGAATGTTGCAGCAGCGTGGTTGTGTACTGTCTTCACTCCAGTCCTGAGTCAGCGGAATACCGACCCAACGGGCGATATCTTCACGAGTTGGCAGTTTGCCTGCCATCACCAGCTTCCCGTCGAGCAAGGTGACAGGGAGGGACTCCATTCCTGATGTGTTCAGAAACTCTTTAATGACAGGCGAATTCAGGAACTGCTGCGGGTGCTTCGCAAGGCTGTAGCGCTGAATATCAACGCCACTCTTTTTCGCCCATTCGGCGCTGGCGTTCCATTTGACGGCTTCGTCGCTGACCACAACGCTGCTGGTTGCGCAGCAGCCTGCAGCTTCAAAGATCTCAATTTTTGACATGGACTGTTTACCTCAGTGTTAAGTCATTTGGCTTTACACTGAGGTAAACGAAGGTGGAGGGAAAAAGATGCGTGATTAATTCATTTTTTTGTGGCAGCAGACGGGAGAAGTGTCATCCGCCTCAATCTGGCACAGTTCTGTCATCGCTGCTTTCAGGTGCTTTCTGGCCCGAAGCAGGCGGGATTTAAAAGCCGTCAGCGTGATACCCAGTTCATCGGCCAGGGACTGCTGAGGACGCCGGTTAAGATCGGACTCTTCAATCAGCCACCGCTCATCTTCGGGTAAAGCCTGCAACGTTTCAGGCAGGCAAATATCCAGCGTTGAGATGGCATCAGGGGATGCCTCTGTGAATGGGGCATCTTCTTCCAGCTCAACAAAATCCCTGGTGGTGCGGTACTCATCAATCAGCAGATTCCTCGCCGCCCGGTACAGCCAGGCTCGCGGATTCTCCATCTCGCAGAAACTGTCCGAATGAGCGCGGGCACGCAGGAACAGCTCCTGCAGAAGGTCTGCTGCTTTTTCACGATCGCCAGTCTTCGATGTCAGAAAGCGAGAGAGTTCGGCTTCATGTTGCCGCCAGAACACGCTCATGCAGTTGTTGAATGCCGTTACATCACTCATGCCAGCCCTCAAATTTTGCTCTGATTTACCCGCCGGGAAAGTTCTTCTGCCGACTCTTTTCGTTCGCTGTAGCGATCAACCAGATACTCTGAGTTGCCTCGGGTCAGCAGCGTAAATTTCACCAGTTCTTCCATTACATCCACGATGCGGTCGTAATAAGATGAGGGTTTCATTCGTCCATCGTCATCAAACTCCTGCCAGGCTTTTGCCACAGAGGACTGATTCGGGATGGTGATCATCCGCATCCAGCGGCCAAGAATGCGCATCTGGTTGACGGCATTGAATGACTGAGAGCCACCGCAGACCTGCATAACGGCCAGTGTCTTACCCTGAGAAGGGCGAACAGCGCCTTCGGATAGTGGTATCCAGTCAATCTGGGCCTTCATGATGCCGGTCATCGCACCATGGCGTTCAGGTGAGCACCACACCATCCCTTCGGACCAGCGAACCAGTTCGCGCAACTCCATGACTTTCGGATGAGAGTCAGGTGCATCATCAGGTAGGGGGAGACCTGAAGGATTGAAGATCCTCACTTCCGCACCCATGGCAGTCAGTAATCTTGCCGCTTCTTCTGTTGCCAGTCGGCTATATGAACGTTCGCGTACAGAACCGTACAGCATGAGGATACGGGGAGGATGGGGAACGGCAGGGACACCGAGGCGTTCCTCGGTAATAGAAGATTCAAATAAATCAGGTGTAATGTTTTTCAATTCATTCATTTGCTATTCCCTTGAGTCAGGTTTTCCTCAAAACGAGGGCAAGATACGCCTGCACAGCATTCCTCAACCAAGAAAGCCATGAGTTCTTCAAGTTTCTCGTAGCGAGAATGGCAGAAAAGAGTTCTGCCCTGCCTTTCTTGCTTAATCAGGCCGACGGACATCAGAGCTGACAGGTGATGACTTAGCGTAGATGCAGGGATCTCAATTCTTTTCTGTAGTTCACCAACTGACATCCCTGTTAGCCCGGCTTTGACGAGTTCTTTATAGATTGCCAATCGAGTCTGATGACCGAGTTCTTTTAGGGCGGATGCAGCCGATTCGATATTCATCATATACCTTTACTGCAATTATTCTATATTTCTAGAATAATGGAAATGTTAGTTTTTATCAAACGCGACGGATTCGGATATTTCACAAAAGAGGATAAACAGAATCACCATTGAATTGGTTAAACAAATCAAACAGGACGAGAGGAAGCATTATCAGGTGCTAAATGTGCTGCTTTCACCCTGAGAATGGTTTGTCTCGTCGTGCTGAACTCGCGGGCGATGGCGCTGATACTGATTCCTGAATCAATACGTGCAATCACTGCCCGCTGCTGTTCTTCGTTCAGTGCGGAGGGACGGCCAAACCGTTTTCCGGCTGCTTTTGCCCTCGCAATACCTGAATGTGTGCGCTCAAGCAGCAAGTCTCTCTCAAACTCAGCCACAGCAGAAATCACCTGCATCGTCATCTTTCCTGCCGGGCTGGTTAAATCCACGGGCACTGTTGCAAATAGTCGGTGGTGATAAACTTATCATCCCCTTTTGCTGATGGAGCTGCACATGAACCCATTCAAAGGCCGGCATTTTCAGCGTGACATCATTCTGTGGGCCGTACGCTGGTACTGCAAATACGGCATCAGTTACCGTGAGCTGCAGGAGATGCTGGCTGAACGCGGAGTGAATGTCGATCACTCCACGATTTACCGCTGGGTTCAGCGTTATGCGCCTGAAATGGAAAAACGGCTGCGCTGGTACTGGCGTAACCCTTCCGATCTTTGCCCGTGGCACATGGATGAAACCTACGTGAAGGTCAATGGCCGCTGGGCGTATCTGTACCGGGCCGTCGACAGCCGGGGCCGCACTGTCGATTTTTATCTCTCCTCCCGTCGTAACAGCAAAGCTGCATACCGGTTTCTGGGTAAAATCCTCAACAACGTGAAGAAGTGGCAGATCCCGCGATTCATCAACACGGATAAAGCGCCCGCCTATGGTCGCGCGCTTGCTCTGCTCAAACGCGAAGGCCGGTGCCCGTCTGACGTTGAACACCGACAGATTAAGTACCGGAACAACGTGATTGAATGCGATCATGGCAAACTGAAACGGATAATCGGCGCCACGCTGGGATTTAAATCCATGAAGACGGCTTACGCCACCATCAAAGGTATTGAGGTGATGCGTGCACTACGCAAAGGCCAGGCCTCAGCATTTTATTATGGTGATCCCCTGGGCGAAATGCGCCTGGTAAGCAGAGTTTTTGAAATGTAAGGCCTTTGAATAAGACAAAAGGCTGCCTCATCGCTAACTTTGCAACAGTGCCCTCTGTACGACGTCCTTGGTGACGTCTATGCCGAGCACTTCGACACCCTCGGGCGCCTATCTCTGTTCCATGAGCAATTGTTTAGCGAAGCGACGCACGGGGCGCCCTATGTTCTCACCGCCAGAGTTCGACGCGACTTCCGAGCCCTGCCATCGGTTGAAACGGTCGTGGCAAACGCCATTGGGCGAATCGAATCGGTTAGTACTGCGGTCGAACGTAAGGCCGTTCTCGTCGGCGAGGCTTTTCGTGCCGCCCAAGGCAACGAAGATCGCCTGACCAAAACGCTGCGCTTCCTCGCCAACCAGCGGAGCTGGGCAAGATGGTTGGGGACCATTCTCATGCGAAGTGGATTTTGCCAGCCCGCCGATGTAAACTCGCTGCATCACCTCGCTGACCAGGCGGCACAAGGTTGGCGTGACTATTTCCTGCGGGCGGCCATCGGTCGCCGAGCCGCGGAGTCGGTAAGGGTCGTGGAAGAAAGCGAACAGAGGCTGATCGAATTCATCCGGGGCCGCTGCGCTCCAATGTTGTCAATAAACAATCCCGATAGCGAGAAATTCGCAGTCTAATTCTAGCGAGGCACAAATGAAGGTTACGTTTTCCGGCCGTCTGACCCAAAACCCGACAGTGATTGAGGTTCCTGGCGACAAGTCCATCTCTCACCGCGCGGTGATGCTCGGCTCTCTGGCTAAAGGGGTTACCACGGTTCGGAAGTGCTTGCTGGCAGCAGACGTGGTCAGCACCATCGGAATGATGCGAGCCATGGGAGTAAGCATTGAGATTGCGAACGGGCAGGTAACCATCACTGGGGCCGGCGAGAGTGGGCTCACGCGGCCAAATGCGGAACTGGACGCGGGCAACGCGGGTACTGCGATGAGGCTTATGGCCGGAATCTTGGCCGGGCAGCCCTTCGAAAGCGTGCTGGTTGGAGACCATTCTTTGTCGAAACGGCCGATGGGGCGTGTGGCGACCCCCCTTGGCCAAATGGGGGCGCAAATTCAGCTGTCAGCTTCCGGGACCGCTCCGATGAGGATCACCGGCACGCCAAAGCTTCGGGGCATCACTTACGATTTGCCCGTGGCCAGCGCCCAGGTGAAGTCGGCGGTACTGTTGGCCGGCCTCTATGCGGATGGAGCCACCACCGTGATAGAAAGGAAACCCACCCGCAACTACACGGAAACCATGGTGGCCGCCTTCGGAGGCAACGTCTCCGTCAACGGGCAAGAAATCCAAGTGGAGCGAAGCAGCCTGAAGGGCCGGGACGTTGTTGTTCCCGGCGACATATCGTCCGCAGCCTTTTTTATGGTGGCGGCTGCTATCAATCCTGGCGCCTCAATTACCATCAGGAACGTGGGAATAAATCCGACACGCACCGGCATTGTGGACGCACTGCGGCTCATGGGCGCGCGGGTAGAGCTTTCGGACCGCCGCAGCTCTGGTGGAGAGGAAGTCGCTGATATAACGGTCACCGGTGCCGAGCTGTCCGGAATCGAGCTCGACGCGGACATCGCGCCCCGGATGATCGACGAGTTCCCCGTGTTCTTTATTGCCGCGGCGTTTGCCAACGGGACCACTGTAGTGCGCGGAGCGGAGGAGCTCAGAGTTAAGGAAAGTGACCGTATTGAGACCATGCTCGTCGGGTTGCGCCAGCTTGGCGTAGTCGTCGAATCCAAGCCCGACGGCGCCGTGATATCGGGCGTGGGCAGTCGAATGCTCAAGGGCGGTGTCTCAATTGAGACGGCGTACGACCACCGAATCGGGATGGCTTTCGCCATCGCCAGCTCCCGCTGCGAAGACGGGATAACAGTCGTGGATGCGGAGGCGATCGGGACGTCGTTTCCGGGCTTTGGAGATCTGTGCGCCGGCTGCGGTCTGGCGAGCTCGCAATAAGCAATCTCATCACGAGGGGCGTTATGCGCACAGTTTGGATCACGGGCCTGAGCGGAGCGGGCAAGACAACGCTGTCGGCAGCTATTGCTCGCCAGCTTCGAGTGCGCGGTTGTCCAGTATGCCTCTTGGACGGTGACGTTGTACGGCAGGGCCTGAGTCGAGACTTGGGCTTTGCGCCTGCTGACCGAACTGAGAATGTGCGCCGGGTCGCGGAGGTTGCAAGGCTGGCCAACAACTGTGACATATTCGCAGCCGTCGCGCTCGTTTCCCCCTTTGAGGAGGACCGTAGAGCCGCACGGGACATCATCGGGCCCGACCGATACGTCGAGGTATTCCTTGATGTCCCCCTGTCAGTTTGTGAGGCTCGGGATGTCAAGGGGCACTACCGAAGAGCACGCGCTGGGACTCTACGCGCCTTTACCGGCGTGTCTCAGATTTACGAGGCCCCGAAAGCCCCGCAGATTTGTATCAGCGACCCCGGGTTCGATATTGAGGCCACAGCAGCCGACATCATACGACGCGTCACGGGCACGTGACGTCGCAGAAGACGACCGCCTGGAGGACTAGGGTCATTGTCTGCCGGCGGCGCGCAGGCACCTCTTTTAGATTCCTATCTCTGAGGGTCCAAAGCGCCCCTCACACTGCTTCCGTGCGGAAAGAGGGCCGCGTCCTGAGAGATCTCCGCACGACCGACACGGTCTCGCAGCACCTCTCGAGCTTGTGCGCGTGATCGGACAAAGAACGAATTGCGGTGCAGTCTGCCTGGATGCGAACGCGCCGATCGGCTCTCCAGATCACACAAACCTCAGGCGGTAACCGCCGACACTTGATTCTATTGTCGATGCGCCGCGCAAGCGGGCGAAGCTACTCGCGTGTGCGCAACCGGACTGCGTGCCACTCTGCACAAAATAACATTCTGGCGCTTCGTGTGTTGAATCACGAGCAAAACTGAGCCAGGCGTCACGTCCAAAACTGAGCCACTAAGTTGACGAAGAAATGGACTGTTCGGATGTGGATAAGTCTACTGCGTGATCTGTCTGGGGTGCTCCTTTGGCCGTTTTGGTTCGTGTGGCTCTGATGATCGAAGACGGTTGTGCAGTCGAGTGCCTGAAGCGCCAGCTCTGGTTGCCGGTTTCGACGATGTGGCAGTGATGGGTGAGTCGGTCGAGTAGCGCGGTGGTCATCTTGGCGTCGCCGAACACGCTGGCCCACTCCGAGAACGACAGGTTGGTGGTGACGACCACGCTGGTGCGCTCGTACAGCTTGGACAGCAGGTGGAACAGCAAGGCCCCACCGGCTTGACTGAAGGGCAAATAGCCCATCTCGTCGAGGATGACGAGATCCACGTACATGAGCCGATGTGCCAGTTGCCCGGCCTTACCTTGAGCTTTCTCGGCCTCCAGCAGATTGACCAGCTCGACGGTCGAGAAGAAGCGCACCCGCTTACCATGTGCACGGATGGCATGAACACCCAGGCTTGTGGCAAGGTGTGTTTTGCCCGTGCCAGGGCCGCCCACGAAGACCACGTTGTGGGCTGAGTCGATGAACTTGAACTCGTGCAGCTGACGCACCAGCGCCTCGTCCACCTGCGCCTGATCAAAGGCAAAGCCAGCCAGGTCGCGGTGGTGCGGGAATCGGGCCGCCCGCATCTGGTAGGCCATGGAGCGCACTTCCCGATGTGCACCCTCGGCCTTGATGAGCTGATGCAGCAGGGCTTCGTGGTCGAGCGATTTGAGCCGGGCGATGCCCAGCAGTTCCGGCCAGGCACTGGCCATGCCGTGCAGGCTCAAGCCCTTGAGGCTTGCTGCGATGTCATTGGACATGGTCATCCTCCTGGGACTGGCGCAGGCTGTCGTAGCGCGACACGTCGGCCTGAGGCGGCTCGTGCAGCGTCAGTGAAGGCAAGGCTGCTTCAGGCAGGCTTTGCACGGCTTGGGGCTCCTTGAGCCTGGCCAGCACGTTGAGCACATGGTCTGCGCTCACGCGGCCCGATTGCAGCGCCAACTCCACGGCCACCAGCACGTCATCGAGCCCGTGCAGGGTGATGGCCATGAGCACCTGGGCCATCACCCGGTCGCCGCCAGGGTGGCGAAGCAGGTGCGCTTGCAGATGCTGCAAGGGCTCGGGCATGGTCTTGAAGGGGGCGCCGTTGCGCAAAGCGCCGGGCTTGCGTTCGAGCAAGCTGACGTAGTGCCGCCAGTCGTACAAGGTCTGGCCACGCTCGAAGCTGCGCGGCAGGCTCACCGGCTGTTCTGGCGATTCCGAGTTGGCACCGACCACCACCAGGCGATCGGGATAAGCCCGCACGCTGACACTGGTGTGGGCCCACTCGCATGGCACGCTGTAGCGATTGCGCTGGTAGTGGATCAGCGAGGTGGCTGTGACCCTGGCCATCTGCTCGACATAGCCATCAAATGGCGCAGGGTTGGGCATCAGGTGCGTCTGCTCTTGCTGCCAGACGTCGGCGATCGTCAGCTCTGGCCACTCGGGGTGAGGCAGCTCATGCCAGGCGTCCAGGCAAGCCTGGTGCAGCCACGCATTGAGGCTCTCCAGGTCGGGCCAGCGGCGTTCCGCTGCCTCCATCCAGATGCCACGACGGCGATCCTGCACGTTCTTCTCGACGATACCCTTCTCCCAGCCAGCGGCGCGGTTGCAGAACTCTGGCTCGAACAGGTAGTGACCCGTCATGGCCTCGAAGCGCGCATTGACGGTGCGGCTCTTGCCCTGACCAACCTTGTCGACGGCGGTCTTCATGTTGTCGTAGATGCCCCGGCGCGGCACGCCACCAAAAGCCGCAAAGGCTCGGGCATGGGCGTCGAACAACATCTCGTGGGCCTGGCTGAAATAGGCGGTGAGCATGAAGGCCCGACTGGCCGCCAGCTTGGTGTGCGAAGCCTCCAGGCGTTTGCGCAGGCCGCCCACGAACAGGTACTCGCAGCTCCAGTCGAACTGGAAGGCCTCGCCCATCTCGAAACTCATGGGTACGAAGGCCATTCGGGTTGGCGCGTCGGACTGTGCCTGCTGCCAGCGCTTGGCGAACTCATAGACCGGGCCTCGGCTGCCAGGGTAGCCCACGGCCTGCAGTGCCCGGAACATGGCCTTGATGCCACGGCGCTCGCGCTTGTTGCGGTGGCTGTCGGCCTTTAGCCAGGTGGCCAGCTGTTCCTTGTAGGGATCGAGAACGCTGGGAAGAGAGGCCCGCTTGGGGTAGCGGGGCTCGACCATCTCGTCGGCCTCGAGCCACTTGGCGGCTGTATTGCGGGAGATGCCCAGCCTTCGGCTGGCTTCGCGCACGCTCAGGTGGTCACGGTGGACCATGCGGCGCAATTTGCTCAATGTGCTCACGTTGATCACTCCTGCACCCCACTGCTGCAAAAAACAGCAGGGTAGGTGGATAACGTGGCTCAAAATTGGGCGTGACGGATGCCCTTTAGTGGCTCAGTTTTGCTCGTGATTCAACAGACTGGGTTTCCATTCAGTCGGAGGGCGCTCCTCGCGTTTGTTGGGGTCGGAACGGCCGTCGTTGTCCCGATCCCATTTCAGTTCGGTGAAGGGCGGCTTCCAGTCGCAGCTCAATAGCCGCGTGACGAAGATCCTTGGGCGCTCTTCACTGCCAAGTGGTATCCCAAGAAACGTGACTTCTTCAGTGCCTTGGAACGGCGGTAGCGCCCTTATGCGTCGCTCATGCGAAGGCTCGTTGGCAGCGGCGGTACTCAGGAATATCGCCTGGGCTTGGCCGAGGGCGTACTCGTCGAAGGCGAACCTCGCCAGGAACCGGGCATCCGCATCCAGCATCCATTTCCGCAGCCACAGGACCGCTTTCCCGTCAGTCCTCGAGATAGCCGTCTTGCTGGGATTCCAAAGGTAGGCGCCGGGATCAAGAAAACGGTCCTTCAAGAAGTACTTTGCCAGTACATCTGACGTGGCGTAGAAAAAGCGGAACACCTCGACGCAGGGGATGACTAGCGCATAGGGGTCTTCGCCAGATCCGAATGCGACAAACAGTCCATGACGATCATGGTCGCTGAGCTGGCTTGCCCACTTGGCGCGAACGGGAACCACATAGTTGCCTTGGTCGTCCTTGTGGTCGCGAGTGATTACTGTGATGTTCGACCTATCGCAGTTGATCTCCCGGCGCATCCAGCGCTCGAATTCGAGCCGGTCCACGAGGTCGTTCGCGAGGCGTCCGTCATGCAGGACAGCGTTGAGATGAAGGCGCGGAAGCTCGCCAACGGGCACGAGCATCCGCCGCTGACGTCCCGTGACCCTGCCCCAATCCACAGGGGAGTCTTCCCAGTTGGCCAATTCCGCCAGGTCCGCACGGATAAGGAGGTCGCCGGCAGCTGCGGCTGGATTTTCGGTCAGTGCGCCGAAGCTGGTTATTCGCCAATAGCCTGGCAGGAGCAGGCTTTCGTGCTGGACCGGTTCTTTAGCCATGGCTCACGCATTCGCAACAAGCGTTGGCTATTTACACGGATCGCGGCACATTCGCAAATAGCGAAGTCTTTCAGACCGGCTTCCCTTGACAGCATCGCCATTTCTGACGATGCTGGCCAAGTCCCGATTTACTCCAGGAAGAAGGCCATGAGATACCCCGGCGGCAAGGGCGGTGCCGGCGTCTACCAGACGATCATCAACAACATCCCGCCTCACGACACGTACATCGAAACGCACCTGGGCGGCGGCAACATCCTGGAGCGCAAGCGGCCCGCTGCCCGCAGCGTCGGCATCGACGTTGATCCCGAGGTGATCGAGGTCTGGCAGCAGCTCGACGTGCCCGGCCTGGAGCTGCACCACGGCGACGCCGTGGCTTGGCTGGAGTCCCACCCGTTCACCGGCTCCGAGTTCGTCTACGTCGATCCGCCCTACGTGATGGACAGCCGGCGCGGCGGCAAGCTCTACCGCCACGAATACGACGACGCCGACCACCTGCGGCTGCTCGACGTGCTGGCCGGCCTGCCGTGCGCGGTGATGGTGTCGGGCTACAGCTCAACGATCTATGACAGCTCTCCCTTGGCGTCATGGAGAACCATCGAGTTCAACGCGATGACGCGCGGCGGCATCGCCATTGAAAGGCTCTGGATGAACTACCCCGAGCCGGCCGAGCTGCACGATCTGCGCTACCTCGGCAGCAACTTCCGCGAGCGCGAGCGCATCAAGCGGAAGAAAGCCCGCTGGCAAGCGAAGCTCGCCAAGCTCGATCCGCTGGAGCGGGCGGCGATCATGGAATGCCTGCGCGAGCTGGAGGCGGCCGAGTAGGTCACGCCTGCGCCTGGTTGTGCAGCGCCCATACGCGCTTGACCTGGCTTTCACTGCACCCGGCCAGCCTGGCCGTCTCTGGAATGCTGTGGCCTGCGGTGCGCAGCGCCACGATGCGTTCATGCACCTTCGTGTTGGCCTTGCGGCCGGTGTAGCGGCCGGCGTCCTTCGCCAGCTCGACGCCCTGCCGCTGCCGCTCGCGGCGATCCTCGTAGTCGTCGCGGGCCATCTGCAACGCCAGCTTCAAAAGCATGTCCTGGATCGACTCCAGCACCACCTTTGCCACGCCCTTCGCCTCGGCGGCCAGGTCGGACAGATCGACCACGCCAGGGACAGCCAGGCGCGCGCCCTGGGCGCGGATCGAGGCCACGAGGCGTTCGGCCTCGGGCAGCGGCAGGCGGCTGATGCGGTCGATCTTCTCCGCAACGACGACTTCACCGGGTTGCAGGTCGCCGATCATGCGCAGCAGCTCGGCGCGATCGGCGCGAGCGCCCGAAGCCTTCTCGCGGTAGATGCCGGCGACGTAGAAGCCGGCGGCCCTGGTGCTCTCAACGATGGCGGCCTGCCTGGTCAAGTCCTGCTCGTCGGTGCTGACGCGCAAGTAGATGCGCGCGACCTTGAAGGCGACGCCGGCGGCCTGGTGCTCGGTCGGTTCAGATCAGCAATGCACCATCACCGTGAAAGCGCCGGCAGCACCGGCGCAGTAGGGTTGTGGGGGGACACCAGTTATTTCGGGAGGTTTTCTTCCGCCTCAACAGGTCCGGCGGCCATCGCGACGAGGCGCGCCGCGATACGCTTGCGCAGTTGCTCGGGGAGCGGGCGCGACGACAGCGCCTCGTGAATCCACAGCCCATCGGCGGCAAGGCGCGAAATGAACCTGTCCAACTCGGCAGCGTCGTTTCCAATCGGCGCAGGAGGTGCCCAGCGGTCGATGACCTGTTGCCACAGATCGCCAAGCTGCCGATTGTCGGAGCTTTCCAGTATGAGCAGCAGTTCGACCCGCCGGGCAGCTCTTGCGCAGGTGTTGATGTAGGCGGCGTGTCGTTCGGCGTCTGTCGCCCTGTCCGAGGTGTTGCCGGCGCTCGCTTCCAGCTCCTGTTCCCATGAGCGAGTCAGATGCTCATGGGTGGCGAGGATCAGGGCTTCGCGCGACGGGAAATGATACAGAAGGCCGGCGCGTGTCATGCCGGTTTCGAGCGCTACGGCGTCGAGGGTGACGGCGGTGAGGCCGTCACGCTCGATGATGCTCACAATGGCTTCAAGCACTTCGAGGCGCTTGCTGGCTCTCGCCATGTCGGCTTCCTTAGTGTTGTGTGGGATAGGCTGACGATTGCGAGCCGGGACCGTAGCGCCGCAACAGGATGCCGGTGATCAGGGCACCCACGGCCAGAACACCCGCCGCCACGTACATGACGACCGTATAGGCGTGGTCGAATGCGATTCCTGCCGCTTGACGCACGACAACACCATCGGCCCCCGCCTCGTTGGCAAAGACCAGCGCCGACGCCATGCTGTCGCGGGCCGCTTCCGAGGTTCCGGCGGGGAACACGACGTTGACCGTATAGAGGTAGGCCAAAAGACTTCCGAGAATTGTGACAGCGAACAGACTGCCAAACTCGTAGGACACTTCCTCGACCGACGACGCCATGCCGGCGCGATGCACAGGCACATTGCCCACAATAGCCGTTGATGCCACCGACATTGTTGCACCTACGCCGGCACCGGTCAGCGCCAGACCGGCGATCAGCCAGCCAAGGCCATGAGTGATGCCCCATGTCGCAAGCAGGACCGCCAGCGATCCCGCCGCAAGCCCGCCAGCTATAAGGATACGTAGGCCAATACGATGCAGGAATGCACCACCGAGCAGCGCAGTCGGCAATGATCCGAGCGCCGCCGCCGAAACCAGCATCCCGGCTTCCAGCGGCGTGAAGCCCGCAACGAGCTGGAAGCGTTGCGTCGTAGCAAGCTCAACACCGCCGATGGCGAACAGGGAGAACGCGGCCGCTAGAACGCCCGATGTGAACGCGGCATTGCGGAAGATCGAGAAGTCGAGCAGCGGGAACGGCAGGCGCAGTTGCCGGCGGACGAACAGCGCTCCGGCGAGGATGGCAACCAGCAGCGAAATAGCGGGGACGGCCCACGACTGCCCGGCATGGGCAGATTCCTTGATCGCGATCACAAAAGCCGACAGCGCCACCAATGCCTGAAACGACGACACCACGTCCCAAGGCTTGGTCGCATCGCCGGCCACCTTCGGCGCAACGATCAGCGCCGAAATGAAGGCAGCGACCACTACCGGCACATTGATGAGGAACACCGACCCCCACCAGAAATGGCCGAGCAGAAAACCGCCGATGATCGGTCCGAGCGCAGCGCCGACGACCGACAACGACCCCCAGATCGCAATGGCGATGTTGCGTTCCCGGTCATCCTCGAAGGTGACGCGGATGAGGGCGAGTGTCGCGGGCATCATCGCCGCCGCGCCGACCGCCAGAAAGGCCCGCGCCCCGATCAGGATTTCCGCTGTAGGCGAATAGGCCGCCACAATCGACGCGACACCGAACAGCACGAGGCCGATGAGGAACATGCGCCGGTGACCGATCCTGTCACCCAGCGTCCCGGTGCCGAGCAGCAGGCCGGCCATGACGAGGGGGTATGCGTTGATGATCCACAACCCTTGCGTTGCCGTCGCGCCAAGCTCGCGCGTCAGGGTAGGCAGGGCCGTGTAGAGGACCGAATTGTCCAGAACGATAAGCAGGAGACCGGCGGCGACGGTCACCAGAAGAACCCAGCGGTTCGAGTGGGCGGCAGGCATGATAGCACCATTCAGTGAGAGTAGCCAAACTTTACAGACAAGTTAGTAAAGTATCAAGCGCCTGCCCGTGAGGAACTTCAGACAATGGCCGACAGCGGGGCTTCGCATTCCGGGGCGCGATCAATTTGTCGCGAAATTCCTAAGTTTTGCGACAGCCCCACCCCGCTCCGTTTTCCCTGGCGACGAGACGTTGCAAAAGTCAGTCGCAAATGTTCTACAATGTGCGACGATATTTGCAACATGATGGGGACGCCATGAGAGACAAACACGACCCCGGCACGCTCGACCTGGAAAGCGGGCGGCTGCTGATCGGCTACGCCAGGGTATCGACCGATGACCAGGACTTGAGGAGGCACTGTTGCAAATAGTCGGTGGTGATAAACTTATCATCCCCTTTTGCTGATGGAGCTGCACATGAACCCATTCAAAGGCCGGCATTTTCAGCGTGACATCATTCTGTGGGCCGTACGCTGGTACTGCAAATACGGCATCAGTTACCGTGAGCTGCAGGAGATGCTGGCTGAACGCGGAGTGAATGTCGATCACTCCACGATTTACCGCTGGGTTCAGCGTTATGCGCCTGAAATGGAAAAACGGCTGCGCTGGTACTGGCGTAACCCTTCCGATCTTTGCCCGTGGCACATGGATGAAACCTACGTGAAGGTCAATGGCCGCTGGGCGTATCTGTACCGGGCCGTCGACAGCCGGGGCCGCACTGTCGATTTTTATCTCTCCTCCCGTCGTAACAGCAAAGCTGCATACCGGTTTCTGGGTAAAATCCTCAACAACGTGAAGAAGTGGCAGATCCCGCGATTCATCAACACGGATAAAGCGCCCGCCTATGGTCGCGCGCTTGCTCTGCTCAAACGCGAAGGCCGGTGCCCGTCTGACGTTGAACACCGACAGATTAAGTACCGGAACAACGTGATTGAATGCGATCATGGCAAACTGAAACGGATAATCGGCGCCACGCTGGGATTTAAATCCATGAAGACGGCTTACGCCACCATCAAAGGTATTGAGGTGATGCGTGCACTACGCAAAGGCCAGGCCTCAGCATTTTATTATGGTGATCCCCTGGGCGAAATGCGCCTGGTAAGCAGAGTTTTTGAAATGTAAGGCCTTTGAATAAGACAAAAGGCTGCCTCATCGCTAACTTTGCAACAGTGCCAATCCACGCCTCCAAGCGCCAGACAATGGACTCGGATATCGGAAGTTGCCAGCTGCTCTACTGTTTTTCGGATATCCATCGCATTACGACCAAGGCGATCAAGTTTGGTGACGATCAATACATCACCATTTTCCATGCGGTCAAGCAGGCGGAGAAACCCTGGTCGCTCACATCCAGCAACCGAACCACTTATATGTTCTTCTACGAATCGCTGGGGTCTGACATCAAAACCCGCAGCCTGAATTTCCCGTCGCTGATTCTCAGTGGTCTGTTCCAGAGTGGATACCCGGCAATAAGCAAAAACACGTGACATAGGAAACTTTCCGTACGAAATGGATGTCCGAATTATATAGCCTGTACGAAATATATTTCACTTACTTTCGGACATATTTACATAATGGTGTCCGAAACCGACCGGTTTCGGTCACAGCGAACAAATAACAGATGAAAACTATACGCGAGGGAAGCATTTATGCCACGGCGACAGATACTGAGCAGTGAAGAGCAGGAACGCTTACTGGTTATACCAGATGATGAAATTATTCTGACCCGAATGTGTTTTCTGAACGAACCGGATATTGCGCTCATTAATAAGCACCGACGGCCAGCGAATCGCCTGGGCTTTGCTGTATTACTCTGTTATCTGCGTGGACCCGGATTTATTCCGGACAAAAGCAGTGCTCCTCACAATGGCGTTGTAACCAGGGTTGCTTCCCGACTGAAACTTCAGCCTGATTTATGGCCGGAATATGCATCCAGAGAGCAAACCCGCTGGGAACATCTGACCGAACTTTATCGGGCACTGTTGCAAAGTTAGCGATGAGGCAGCCTTTTGTCTTATTCAAAGGCCTTACATTTCAAAAACTCTGCTTACCAGGCGCATTTCGCCCAGGGGATCACCATAATAAAATGCTGAGGCCTGGCCTTTGCGTAGTGCACGCATCACCTCAATACCTTTGATGGTGGCGTAAGCCGTCTTCATGGATTTAAATCCCAGCGTGGCGCCGATTATCCGTTTCAGTTTGCCATGATCGCATTCAATCACGTTGTTCCGGTACTTAATCTGTCGGTGTTCAACGTCAGACGGGCACCGGCCTTCGCGTTTGAGCAGAGCAAGCGCGCGACCATAGGCGGGCGCTTTATCCGTGTTGATGAATCGCGGGATCTGCCACTTCTTCACGTTGTTGAGGATTTTACCCAGAAACCGGTATGCAGCTTTGCTGTTACGACGGGAGGAGAGATAAAAATCGACAGTGCGGCCCCGGCTGTCGACGGCCCGGTACAGATACGCCCAGCGGCCATTGACCTTCACGTAGGTTTCATCCATGTGCCACGGGCAAAGATCGGAAGGGTTACGCCAGTACCAGCGCAGCCGTTTTTCCATTTCAGGCGCATAACGCTGAACCCAGCGGTAAATCGTGGAGTGATCGACATTCACTCCGCGTTCAGCCAGCATCTCCTGCAGCTCACGGTAACTGATGCCGTATTTGCAGTACCAGCGTACGGCCCACAGAATGATGTCACGCTGAAAATGCCGGCCTTTGAATGGGTTCATGTGCAGCTCCATCAGCAAAAGGGGATGATAAGTTTATCACCACCGACTATTTGCAACAGTGCCCTTTATCGCTACCTGGAACTATCCCCGTTCAGCCGGTCAATGCAAAAAGACTGTATCCGTCATCTGCACCCCGATGCCATGCGAACTGACAAAGGATTTATGCTGGCGGAAGAAATGCTCAGCTGGCTACATAACAATAATGTTATTTTCCCTTCTGTTGAAGTGATCGAACGGACGCTTGCCGAAGTCGTCACGCTCGCTAACAGATCGGTATTTTCGACACTTACCGCGCAACTGGAAAAGCAGCATAAATCAGCACTCGACAGCCTGCTCATATCAGAGGGTGAACAACCTTCCCGTCTGGCATGGCTGCTACAGCCTCCGGGTAAAATAAACGGTAAAAATGTGCTGCAACATATCGACCGGCTTAATTCCATCGCTGCGCTGGGGTTGCCTGATGGTATTGCGCTTTCCGTTCACCAGAACAGGTTGCTTAAACTGGCGCGTGAGGGCCGGAAAATGAGCAGCAGGGACCTGGCAAAATTCACCGATGTCAGACGTTACGCTACGCTGGTTTGTATAATAATAGAGGCCAGGGCCACTCTGACTGACGAAGTGATTGATCTGCACGAGCGTATCTTGGGTAGTCTGTTCAGCAGGGCAAAACGCACGCAGGCCGAACGGCTCCAGCAAACGGGAAAGCTTATTCAGAGCAAGCTGAAGCAGTACGTTACCGTCGGGCAGGCGTTACTTAACGCCAGAGAATCCGGGGAAGATCCCTGGACTGCAATAGAAGATGTCCTTCCCTGGCAGGAATTCATCAACAGCGTGGAAGAAACGCGGTTTCTGTCCCATAAGGGCAATTTCGACCCGCTTCACCTGATCACCGAAAAATACAGTACGCTGCGTAAATACGCCCCGCGTATGCTGTCAGCATTGCAGTTCATGGCGACACCTGCGGCGCAGACGCTCAGCGATGCGCTGGACACCATCAGGGAAATGTACCGTAAACAACTTCGTAAAGTGCCGCTATCGGCGCCAACAGGATTTATCCCTGAAAGCTGGCGAAAACTGGTACTCACGCCTTCAGGAATCGACCGCAAGTACTACGAGTTTTGCGTAATGAATGAACTCAAGGGGGCGCTACGTTCCGGTGATCTCTGGGTAAAAGGATCGCGCCGCTACAGAAATTTTGATGATTATCTCATCCCGACTGCTGAGTTTGAGAAATCCCGCCACAATGACCAGTTACAGTTGGCCGTTCAGACCGATTGCCAGGCATATCTTCAGGCCCGTATGACGCTTCTTGCATCGCGTCTGGAAGAAGTTAACGCGATGGCGCTTGCCGGTGATTTGCCCGATGTTGATATTTCAGATAAAGGAGTAAAAATCACTCCGCTGGAGAACAGCGTCCCTTCGGGTGTTTCGCCCTTTGCCGATTTGGTTTATGGCATGCTTCCTCATCCGAAAATTACAGAGATACTGGAAGAAGTGGACAGCTGGACGGGGTTTACGCGTCACTTCGCGCACCTCAAAAATAATAACGTCAGACCAAAAGACGGAAGACTGTTGCTGACCACCATTCTGGCCGACGGCATCAATCTGGGGCTGACAAAAATGGCGGAGTCCTGCCCGGGGGCAACAAAATCGTCACTCGAAGGTATTCAGGCATGGTACATCAGAGATGAAACTTATTCAGCGGCACTGGCCGAGCTGGTCAACGCTCAGAAAGCGCGGCCTCTGGCCGCATTCTGGGGCGACGGGACAACATCATCGTCAGACGGGCAGAACTTTCGGGTAGGCAGTCACGGACGTTATGCCGGTCAGGTCAATCTTAAATATGGTCAGGAGCCGGGCGTGCAGATTTATACGCATATCTCAGACCAATACAGCCCGTTCTATGCCAAAGTGATCAGCCGGGTGCGCGACTCAACCCACGTGCTTGATGGCCTGCTGTACCATGAAAGCGATCTGGAAATTACCGAGCATTACACCGATACCGCAGGCTTCACTGAACATGTTTTCGCCCTGATGCACCTGCTGGGATTCGCTTTTGCGCCGAGGATCCGGGATCTTCATGACAAGCGGCTGTTTATTCATGGAAAGGCCGAACGCTATCCGGGGCTTCAGTCCGTCATATCAACAACCAGCCTGAATATCAAAGACATTGAGGCACACTGGGATGAGGTATTGCGCCTGGCAACCTCGATTAAGCAGGGGACAGTCACCGCATCGCTGATGATGAAAAAGTTAGCCAGTTACCCAAAACAGAATGGACTTGCCAAAGCGCTGAGAGAGATTGGCCGCATTGAGCGGACACTATTTATGCTGGACTGGTTCCGTGATCCCGGTCTGCGCCGACGCGTACAGGCGGGGCTGAATAAGGGTGAGGCCCGTAATGCCCTTGCGCGAGCGGTCTTTATGCACCGTCTGGGTGAAATAAGGGATCGTGGGCTGGAGAATCAGAGTTACCGCGCCAGCGGGCTGACGTTACTGACAGCGGCGATCACGTTGTGGAACACGGTATATATAGAAAGAGCTATTGAGTCACTAAAACGAAAAGGTATCCCGATAAATGAGCAACTGGTATCTCATCTTTCTCCCCTGGGCTGGGAACATATCACTCTGAGTGGAGATTACGTCTGGCGTAATAATTTTAAGCTGGGATCCGGAAAATACCGCTCATTACGCACAGTCGACACCACATTGTACAAAAAACAGTCTTAGCGTGGGATAATTTCCGTTTTCCAAGCGGACCCCTCCTATGACGAACTGCTTGAGCACACCAAAAAAGTGGTCACCGATTTCAGGCATCTCAGCACGCCGCCGGACATCCTGGATATCTGGAGCAACAATGGAGTCATCGTGCTCTGGCATTCACTTGTCGAGGCTATGGGGGTGCCCGGGAAGGACTATCTCAGTGACTTAAGACAACTCAAAAGTCTGGGCGGTCTGAACTTCTACGATCAGGACTCCACAGACTGATAAACGACGTCTCTCGGCGCCGCTGCAATGGCGGTGCCAATGACCACATGATCACGCATTGAATCAAAACCATCTGCCGGGCATAGAGCAGGCTGAGGCGTTCCGTGACGAGCTGCACCACCGTAAAGGCTTCCGTTATCTAAATCCTGGTCCCTTAAATCTCTCACACACAGCAGCAGACAGACTGCCTGTGTCATATTTATTCGTACAGTCGCTCTGATCTTTAACAAACAGAACAAAAGTCGTCATAATCAGAGATACAATCAGGCCCGGTATTACTGCCTTAAAAGCATCCTTAATTTTCCTCTCTTTTTTGTAACCCATAATGCAAAAGAAAAATAGGGGGAATGAAAACAGCGCAAAATCCATTATATTAAACAAACCGATTATCATTACCGGCAACGCAAGAATGGGACCAAAGATGAATGCAATAATGATTGTGACGATATACCCATTCATAAATCACTCCTTAATTAAATGTTGTCGCATTCATTATATGTTGTTCTTATTTAGAATGACAAACTGTATCGGTCAAAATTCCTCAATTAATGAATATAAAGCTGCAGGAGTATGTCGGTAGCTTACAAACATCACCTCCAGATTATGATGGCTGACCAGATATAAGGCACGCCTGAGAGCAGAAATTATCCAGCCAGTTTCATTACCAAATGCTCCGCCTCCGACCATAGTCACATATACTCTCGGATTGCCTGTACGTCGGTAGTTCAGAACACCTGCCAGCAACGTTGCTTCGTAACTGGCTTCCAGTACCAGCGATGCAAAAGGAGCCCAGTCTTCCCGGGGAGATGAGTTATACGCGACAGGTAAGGCAGAGCAGAGAGCCTGAGACACAAACTGATCTTCAGGTACTCCTGGTATAGTGACTTCAGTATCTGAGTGCAATCCGATGCGTAACTCCTGTCTGAGCCTGTCCCGCATTTGCTCATCCAGCGATGCAATATGATGGCTAATAGCCTGCACTGTATTAGCCGACATCAGGGCATACCCGTTTTTCATTCGTATGCCATCAATGCCAATAGCCTTTTCCATATCAGCCAGCGTGTTAAGCTGGCTGATAATGGATTGTCCAGTCTGTGACCCTATCGGGACAAGATAGTTACGAAATACCGTGGCAGCAGCACAGGCCATAGCGCAGGCAGGTCCTTGAGTATGATCAAACTGGTAATCGGTAATCCCCTTTTCTGGCGTTGTATATTCACATGGCATTTCGAGCAAGTTGAACTGACTGGCAACCTGGATCAGCGCGCCCTTTACTTCGGATTTTCGGTGGAGGTCATATGCATCAGCCTCAAGTATGTCAAATCTGCACCTTCCATACGGTTCTGTCACAAGATTGCTGACCGCTTTCCTTAATTCGGCCAGACTCGGCATGGTCAGAATACCAGAACGATAAGAAACAGATGGCTGGCTTCTGGTATGAAGAAAAGGGCCTTCCTGGAAAAAACAAGCCTGAGTCTCTGCATAGTCTGATTCTTCGAATCCAAATACGTCATTAAACCAGCTCATGATAAGTTCCTTTATTGAAAAGGCAGGTATTATATTAATATCTTTGTTTATAGGTAAATTCAACAATTAACTTTACTGACTAACAATAATACATGTAAAAATGAATTATATATTTAGTACGATAATTACTTATTAGACTTGCACCGCTTTTAATGCACAGGTCTGAAGCTTTTAAGATCTCCCTGTCGTGATAGCTGTCCATATTGATGATGGAAATTAGTTACGATGCATGGCTAATTTTAAAGCTAATGTATGCGTACATTAGCTTTAAAACACGGATCAGCCTCCCACAACTCATCAGCCAACAGGCTCGATGAGCTCTGGTCCCTGATTCTTCACATTACCAACAGCGCGCGTTACAGGATGCCATTTGAAATGATCAGCTGACACAGCTCCATCAGCAGCAATTTCTGCAGCCTCCTTACCCGAAATGTCCTGTTTCATCCACTCCCGGGCGGCGTCCGGTACCAGGACAAGTGGGCGCCGGTCATGGATATCAACGAGACCTTTATCAGCCGCGGCCGTGACAATCAGAAACCCTTCCGCCTCATCACCACGCTCAAACGGAGTGCTTCCGATCGCGGCCATGAGGATTGGCTGGCCGTCTTTACGGTGGATGAAATAGGGCTGCTTCTTGTCTCCTTCACGCTTCCATTCAAACCAGCCATCGGCAAAGCAGATCGCCCTACCGTGCTGCCAAAGAGGTTTAAACATCCTGCTGCTGGCTGCTGTCTCAACCCGGGCATTAATCAATGGCGGTTTATCCCACCACCCTGGCGCGTAACCCCAGTGAACCGGATCGAGCTGCAGCTGTTCGTCGCGTTCGCTCAGCAGTAACACCCTGGTACCCGGGGCGACGTTATAGCGACCGATGGGTTCCGGGTCGTAGGCAATATTTCGATCTGCTTCATTGGCGAGGAGAGAAAGATACTCTTCCCGCGTCATTGACTGAGAAAAACGTCCGCACATACTCACCTCCTATGGCCAGGATGAAAGTATAGCTGCTTCGCCCTATCCAGAGTTATTAAAGCTAATGTATGCGTACATTAGCTTTATCATATAACTCATACGATAACCTGGAAACTTCACGTAAAAATGTTGTACGTGGCGGGTAAGCAAATACCCTGCGGGGATATTTTAAAACTGTGACGCCGGCAAAGATAAGAAATGTGTATTACCATTTATTACGGGATAAAAAGTCAAAGAATTGTCACTGTACTCTGTTCCCGTTGAAGTTTGTCTTTCAATCATATTGATTGGTTCAGAAATTTGTACACATCCATTTTTAACATTTTGTGTTTTTACCCGATATATTCCTGATGAGATTTGTTCCAGAGTAATTTGGCTACCTGCTGGAACGAATACTTCACGTACAAAATCAGTTTTGTTGTATGCATTATCCAGGGTTAACCTGACTCGTAACCCTTCGTTATTTTGAGTGTTATCTAACCTAAGTGAGGACAAACCATTTCGCCTGTCTTTTTCAGATAAAACAGTTGGGACAGTAGGCCATAGTAGTTGTTGCACAGATGAATCACAAATTCCGTTATTGTTATTTACACGTTCTGGTTTTAATGGAGATGAGTTGCTTCCTGTATATGTTTTATCTAAAGAAGCATCTCTTTCATTAATATTATGAATAATTGCGTACGCAACAATCCCTATCACACACAGGCCGGCAACAGTTTTCAGCATAGAGAACAAAGGGTAAAAAACAACACCTAATATTGTCATTAATGATTTCTTTTTTGTTTCTTCTGTTGTTTTAACTGATGCCTGGATATTAACATTTGCTTCCGAATCTCGTGCTATTGTGGCTTCAGCCTTTTCTCTCCAGGTTTCTTTAATAATCCAGCGATCATGTTCTTTTCTTTTCAAAGGGTCAATTAATACTTCGTATGAGGCATTAATTATTTGCATTATCCTGACAGCTTCGGGATTATTTTTGTTTATATCCGGGTGATATTTCTTTGCCAGCGTCCGGTAAGCAGCTTGTATTACCTCCACAGGAGCATCTTTCGACACTTTGAGGTTATCATAGTGTGTTCTCATCTTCTTCCCGTAGTGATAAAAGTCCCTACCATGTGTATAACAAAGTTGCTGAATCTTGTAAAACCCTGGATTTTGCAGCTGAACTCCGCCCCTGATTTGAAAGGTTCAGCCTCCCCACTTCCCTGCAAAGCCATACCCGCTTAAAACGCCACAGACACCTCTGTACGCGGTCGGACTGGTCCCGATTAGCTACCGAAACTGGTGAGAAGCTCCTTCCCACATACCATAAAGCATCCCTTTAGATGCCCGGGTTGTTAGCGCAATTCCCGGATGTCTCGCTGTACCTCCTGTTCCCGGATATGGATAGCGGTTCTGGCGCCCTGGTCGATTATGCCCTGCTCTTCAGCCCTGAGGAGTCTGTCCTCCTGGTGCAGCGATGTACGCAGCGCCGCTGTATGCGTTTGCTTCTCTTCAGAACCTGAGGTGAGGTGTTCGCTTACGGGGCGCGTCATTTTCGCCGCATCCTGGGCCTGTTATACCGTAATGAGCCTTACCGCTGCAGCTGCAGGACCCGCTATCTGGATCGTCATGGCCAGCAAACATAACGGCAGTATGCGGGATTGTACCTTCAGACAGACTTTCATTTTTATCCTTAAAATACGGTTTGATTTATTTTCAGCAATCCCTGCCCGTCTCTTTACCGGAGTTCTGCGAGAATTTTTTCCGGAGAAACACTACCCAGGAAAGTATGGACAGACGGCTCCAGCACAACCATCGCAGGCGTGGCGGTAACCCCGAGACGGTCTGCAAGCTCAGACTGTTTAATCACCAGATTTTTACATTTTTCTGAACTGGTGTTATCTGGCAAAAAACCGGCCATTGCATTTTTAAAACTTTTCTGGCGATCGGGTGCACACCATACTCTCCCCATATCTTCTATGACAGAGTCTTTGATGGATGACGGCACCACAGTCACAAATGACATAGTGAGCCCTGCATCCGTGTACTTTTTGATATTTTTCACAACATAGCTGCAATAAACACACTGATTTTCAACAAAAACTAATAATTTATGTTTTTCAGCTTTTGCCTGGAAGGTAACGGGCTCCAGCTCAGCTAAGGAGCGGGATATATCTTCATAGGCCATCTGTGGCGTTACGTCTGAGACCGGAGCCGCTGAAACACCGTGGCTGAAGCTGGCTACCATAAAAATGCCTGCAGTTAATGCTTTAATACAAAAGTGCATGATTTCCTTTTCCTCATCCCTGACTACCTTCAGGTTGTCGACGTCTGGTTCATGTCACAGTTAACGCCTTTTTTTTCATCAGGAAAAGAAAATCGTTTCTGGGGAGCATTTTTAATGCCGCTTCAGCGGCATAGAGGCGCCAGCTGAAGTTGAATGGAGTACTGTGGGCAAATGGCGCCGTCGCCCGGCGCAGCCGGCTGCTGTTTTGACAGGTTCTGCCTCACCGCCCCCCTTCCCTTGTATCTAACAGTTTGTGGTGATTAGCTACCACCACTGAAGCAGAGTGAGCCGCCCCCTTCCCTTAAGGTCAGAAAAGTCGGCACCGCTGAACCTTGATTTGCAGCACATGGCCCTCCGCTTCTCCTTTCACGCCAGCACATCAGGTTGAACGGTTACCGGGAGCTCGACTCCGTATGTACAAGGCGAACAGGCGTGACGGTTTATGTGAGAGGAGTTTGACCATGTTTCCAGTCGGCATTGACGTAAGTAAAAACACCCTGGATCTTTGCATGCTTTATGACGGTATCAAAGGACGCATAAAAACCCGTAACATCCAGAATAACAGACATTCAGTTGAAAATATTCTTCGCTGGCTCAGGCTTCAACATTGCAGTCCGGAAGATGTTCATGTGGTAATGGAAGCTACCGGTGTTTATCACGAACGGCTGGCCACTGAATTACATGATGCCGGTTTCCGGGTTTCTCTGGCCAACCCTCACCGTAGTCGGGAGTTTGCGCGTGGCATGGGAATCATGACAAAAACGGATAAGGTGGATGCGTATATGCTGGCCTGTTACGCATTCCTTAAGAAGCCACACCGCTGGGAGCCGCCGGCACCCGAAATCAGATATCTCGGTGCACTCCTGCGACGGCGGGATGTTCTGCTGGGTGATGCCCTGCGTGAGGAGGACAGGCTGGAAAAATACCTGTCGACAGACACACCTGCAGATATTATCAGTTCCTGCAGGCGTATGGCGCAGCTTCTGCGCGAGGAGGTAGGTAATATCGAGCGGCAGATTAAAGCACATATCAAAGCCAGCCCTGCACTGAGGCGTGATTATACACTGCTGACCTCAATTAAATCGGTTGGTCCCCAGCTGGGGATGCATATGCTGGTCGTGCTTCGCAGCCATAACTTTGCATCAGCAGAGCAGGCTGCCGCCTTTCTGGGCGTGGTGCCGATCGAGAAACGCTCAGGCACATCGGTCCGGAGCCGACCGCGGATGTCGAAAATCGGCCCCCCTCAGTTGAGAGCGAAGCTTTACATGTCCGCCCTGTGCGGAAAAATCTACAATAAACGAATGCGTAATATTTACGATGAGATGTGCCTGCGGGGTAAACCTAAAATGGTGGCCATTGGCGCGCTGATGCGGAAACTGGTGCACTGGTGTTATGGCGTCCTGAAGACCGGAACCGTTTTTAATGACGAAGACCTGAAACCGGTACTGTCAACCTGACTATACCAGGCTGGCATTAAACACAAGGTAACGCTCACTGCAATAAGTGAGCGCAGTCCGTTATGAGCGAAGAGCGGACATTATGCTGTATTCATTAGATGAATCCCAAAGGGTAATAGTTGGTAGCTGAACATGAGGAACTTGCTAATAATAATTGGCTGGTTAAATCCCAGACATTATTAAAAGATTATGTGAAAAAATCAAATACACTCTTTTAGAAATCCTACTTTATCTGCCTGTTTTTTACGATAGACTATGAGGATAGTCAGGAATGTAGTCATTCAATAAAAACGCTTTATTATATAATGCATATGGAGAGAAAATGACTCTAGTATTAGCAATGTTTTTGTTCTCCCTTACCATGTCAATTTCTCCAGGGCCAGTCAATATGGTCATTATATCATCTGGAGCGAGCTATGGATTCAGAAGAACTTTCCCATTCGTCTCAGGTGCTACAATAGGATTTACTCTATTACTTATAGTCATTGGTTTTGGGTTCTACGCTTCCATTGAGAAATATCCACTTTTCTTCAAATATCTCAACGTGGCTGGCTCAGCTTTTATAATATACATAGGTTATAAGATAGCATCATCAAGATCTGAGTTATCATTAACAAAATCAGAGGCGCCTAGTTTCACTCAGGGTTTTTTACTTCAATGGCTCAACCCAAAAGCCTGGATTGCCTGCGCATCCGGAGTGGTATTATTTTCTGAACCATCAAATAACACTTCGTTAATAATCTTCATAATAATATATTTTATCGTTTGCTACCTCTCTTTAGCTGCATGGGCTGTCCTTGGAAAGAACATCTCAACATTGCTTAATAGCATTGGACGCATCCGTGCATTTAATTTCTGCATGGGTGGGATACTGATTACCACTGCCTTCTACATGTTTCTGGCTCAATAAGCCACTTTCCCTTACTGGCTGGAATTGATCTTTTACATTATTGAAGCCTTAAATTAATCATAATATTTTGAATTCAAAGGAGTTGTAAATATTATTAATTAACGTGTAAGCGACACTGTTGGTTGATATATTAGAAGGCCAGGTTGCATAGACTTTTAGTGGTTCCAATGACCAGTCAGGGAGAACCAACTGTATTTCATCTCGCTTAATATCCTCTTTGCTGAGATAGCAAGGAGGGGCTGCGATTCCAACCTGATGTTTTGCTAGAGTGTAGGCAGCCTCGACATTATCAACGTACACCGTTGGCGTATACTTAATTAAAGCTATCTCTCCATTTTTGTGCCTGAACTCTCGACTGCCCTTCAGCATGCTCAGACCAATCCAGGGCATTTTTTCTAAGTCATTAGGATGGTTGATAGGCTGATAATTGCTAAGAAGTTTCTTTGAAGCAACAACGTGTCGGGGTAATACAAAAAGATGCCGTGCTTTGAGTGTGCTGTCGGGCAGTTCGCCAATTCGAAATGCAACATCTATACTATCGGCAATAATATCTTTACGAGTGTCGCTATAAGAAATACTCAGGGAAACGTCCGGATGTTCCTTTATAAATCCTGCAAGATGACGAGTAAAAACACTATTTATAAAAACTGCAGGAATTGACAGATTCAGCTTATTACTTGTTGAAATAGAACGCTGTTTAAACTCGATAAACCCCTTTTCATACAGTTCTAACATAGAGTTTGCAGTTTCGAGCAAACTTGCCCCATCATGGGTCAGCGATAATTTTCGCGTGTTTCTGTATAGCAAAGCACTTCCCAGATTTCTCTCCAGCTTAGAAAGATGTGTGCTTGCTGTCGCGGTAGTGAGCCCTAAAGCGTCTGCGCCACCTGAAATCGATCCAGCTTGTACAATTTTTGCAAAAACAATCAGGTAACGGATATCATCAATCATTACTATTCCTGAGTTCACTCATTAACTTTAAGCGTGAGAGTTGTTCTATCAGCCATAAAACTATCATGTTTTTATTTACCGCCAAAGTTCCTTTTTTTATCGAAGATTCCCAAAGTTGGAAACCTGAACATTGAAAAATATAATTAGTAATGAGAGGTAATGACCTGCTCCCCGCAAACTAACATAGCACGATGTTAGCAATGTCCGCTCCTGGCACAAAGCAGACGTTAAGACTTACAGCATCGGGAAACTTCTGGATGCCGCGTCAGCGGCATGGAGGCGCCAGATGAGGTTACATGCATCAGTGGAGTCAAATGGCGCCGAAAGCCCGGCGTAGCCGGTTACCTGGCTATAAACTCTGCCACCCTACCCCCTGCCCTGATTAGCCTTAACCCGCTCACAGCAATGAAGAAGTAAAAGTAATCCCTTTTAACCCCGGTGAGCGGGCTTTACGGCGTTTACGACGTAAAGGGCGTGATTTCCGGGGCCTTGGCGGCGGCAGCTTGCTGCTGACGCTTAGGGGGATGTTCTTCAGTTATTTCAGCGACACCAGGGAACTTAACACGGTAGCTGCAAAGCCATACCCGCGCAAAACACCTCAGACGCCTCTGTACGCGGTCGGAGTGGTCCCGACAAGGCGACAGCCGCAGTCGGGGCGTATCTCCGCGTTAGCGGGCCGCAGGGCCGCTTACGAGCGTGTACCAGACAACTGACCACAGCTCCACCCACAGCGATGAAGAAGAGTAGTTACAACACCCATCATTAAAAGCGATGGTGTTCCCCGGCCTTCGGCCGGGGGGCGGCGGCGCTTTTCAGTGGTGGGGAGGGGCACCGGGCCGGCAAACCGGCGCTGGTTTTATGGTGAACTCCCTTTTGAATGCTGTAACTAATTTACTTCTCCGGTCGGGGCCCGTCGCGAAGCGATGGGAGCTCTCTCTGATGTTGCCGAACCGGCGCGACCGTCAGGTCGCTGCAAGGGCGGGCATTCTCCGGAGCCTGTCCACAGGGCAGGCGATGAACAGGTTATGTGTTTACAGGATTTATTAAAGGATCTTTAAAAGAGGTATAGAGCTGGTGTTTAAAAGGAACCACGCGCCCTGAAAGTCCGACGGCAGGCGCTTTGTGAAAACATCGGTTGGCGTCATATGAAATAAACCCTTGCAGTTATATGTGGATAACAGAAATCGGCCGTCAGAAGTGACGCCGGAGATAACATTTAAGGCCACGTTGACGCCAGGAAGACCGGAATTATGGTGAGGAAAGCAGGCCTGAAGATAAGATAATACGTAGTAGCCGGACAACAGGCGTGCGAAAGCCTCCGGCGCCGGCCGGATTTTCAAAGGAAGGGTCGTTATATGGGGACAGTGGCCAGTCGCGTGTAGTTGTTCCCGCGCGACAGCAGCATGCGCTCCTGCACACGGCGCTCAACCTCGCGCTTCAGCGCTTCATGATCGCCCCTGAAGCGGCCAGTGGCGTATTCCCGGGTCAGTTGCTGACGCACGCGCGTCTCGATGTCATGACGCTGCCGTGATGCATCCCGCCGTGCAGTATCCCTCTTACGGCCGTGAGATTTACGCTCAGCCTGATAGCTGCGAAAACGCTCACGCACAAACCGCCACGCTTTTGCGATCAGTTCGTCCATCTCCAGGGGTTTCAGTTTCTGCTTTTTGCGCTGCAGGTTTTCCCACTCCACACGGCTGCGGCGCGCGGCCACTACAGCCACCTCAGAAACGTCAAGCGCGGAAAACAGAGCCGGGGTGAAGGTGATATCGGTCGGGATGTTACAGCCGATCTGCGGGTCATATTCAGTCTGATAGGTGATGAGCCCCAGCTCGGCCAGAAACTTCAGCGCCCGGGTGGCACGGCTGACTGACAGGTTGCCGCTCCTGGACTCGGTGGCCAGTCCACACTCGATGGCCATATTGGTAATCGAGCGCTGCACGCGATTGGCCAGCGGATCATAGTGAAAACACATTGCCTGCAGTAGCGCGTCAATTGCACGCCTGCGCAACAATGGTGGCATCCGGTGACGCTTACCCAGCGAACGCAAAAACGCCACATGAATGGAAAAATCAAAACGGGACGTGAAGCCTTCGGCTTTCGCCATCAGCTTACGGCAGAACGGCAGGGTCTTTTTCCCTTCTCGCGGCGTGAAAACCGGGTTCGGGTTTTTAACCTGTGAATAGTGGTTTTGAAGGATATCAGTCAC